>NZ_JAKSYA010000052.1:0-151131 GCF_022829485.1 Methylobacterium sp. J-059 | reverse complement strand
CAGCCCGGTAGCTCGTCAGGCTCATAACCTGAAGGTCACAGGTTCAAATCCTGTCCCCGCAACCAAACACACCACATACACCTCACATAACCGCAAACAGCCGGCCCGCGCACCACGCAGGCCGGCTGTTTGCGTTTAGGGTATCACCTTCGGCAGCGGCTCCCGATGCGGCGTCCGCCTCGTCATTCCTCATCGCGCCGATGCGCCGACCGACCCAGCCCGAACCGGGCGGGGCCGCCCGGTGCGCCTTCCGGAACAGGTCCGGCCTCCGCCAGATCCTCCATGATCGGGCAGTCCGGGCGGTCGTCGCCGTGGCAGCGTGCGGCGAGCGCGGTCAGCGTCCGGCTCATCGCGTGGAGCTCGGCCGCCTTCCGCTCCAGCGCGTCGACGTGCTCGAGCGCGATGCGCTTCACGTCGGCGCTGGCCCGGCCCCGGTCGCGCCACAGCGCCAGCAGCACGCCGATCTGCTCCACGGTGAAGCCAAGGTCGCGCGCCCGGCGGATGAAGCGCAACGTGTGGATCTCCGCTTCGGTGTAGTGCCGGTAGCCGGCTTCCGATCGGGCCGCCCGGTCGATCAGGCCGGTGCTCTCGTAGTAGCGGATCATCTTGGCCGAGACGCCGGAGGCCCGTGCGGCCTCGCCGATGGTCATCATCGCCGCGCCTCCGCGGCCGGGCGCCAGCGGCGCAGCAGCAGCGCGTTGCCGACGACGCTGACGCTGGAGAACGCCATCGCGGCGCCGGCGACCATCGGGCTGAGCAGGCCGGCGGCCGCGAGCGGAATGCCGACGACGTTGTAGGCCAGCGCCCAGAACAGGTTCTGCCGGATCTTGGCGTAGGTCCGCCGGGCGATGTCGACGGCGTCGGCGACCAGCACGGGATCGCCGCGCATCAGCGTGACGCCGGCGGCGTGCATCGCGACGTCGGTCCCGCTGCTCAGGGCGATGCCGACATCGGCGGCCGCGAGCGCCGGCGCGTCGTTGACGCCGTCGCCGACCATGGCGACCCGACGCCCGCCGGCCTTCAGGCGCAGGATCGCCGCCGCCTTGTCCTCCGGCAGAAGCTCGGCCGTGACCGCGTCGAGGCCGAGCGCCTCGGCCGCCCGGGCGGCGCTGCCGCGATTGTCGCCGGTCAGCATCACGATGCGCAGGCCGCGCCGGCGGAGCGCGGCCACGGCCGCGGCCGCCGAGGGCTTCATCGCATCGCCGAACGCGATCAGGCCGAGGAGCCGCGGCGCCTGGTCCGGGTCGCGACCCGCCTCGGCGAGCCACGAGACGGTGCGGCCGTCCCGCGCCAACGCCTCGGCCCGCGCGGCGAGCGCCGTGAGGTCGACGCCGTCCTCGTCCATCAGCCGGCGGCTGCCGAGGCGCAGCGTGCGGCCCTCCACCACGGCGGCGACGCCGCGGCCGGGCAACGCCCGCAGGTCGGATGCGGCCGGCGGCGACACGCCCTCGGCGGCGGCCAGCGCCGCGACGGCGCGGGCGAGGGGATGCTCGCTGCCGGCCTGCAGCGCCGCGGCGCGGCGCAGGAGGTCGGCCCGCGCGATGCCCGGTGCGGGCTCGAGCTCGGTCACCGTCGGGCGTCCCTCCGTCAGCGTGCCGGTCTTGTCGAAGGCGACCGTGTCGAGGGCATGGGCCACCTCCAGCGCCTCCGCGTCCTTGATCAGGATGCCGTGGCGCGCCGCGACGCCGGTGCCGGCCATGATCGCCGTGGGCGTCGCCAGGCCGAGCGCGCAGGGGCAGGCGATCACGAGCACCGCCACCGCGTCGATCAGCGCGGCCTCGACGCCGACGCCGGCCACGAGCCACCAGCCGAGGAAGGTGAGAAGCGCCAGCCCGAGCACCACCGGCACGAACACCGCGCTGACCCGGTCGACCAGGCGCTGGATCGGGGCCTTGGCCGCCTGCGCGTCCTCGACCAGGCGGATGATCCGCGCCAGGGTCGCCTCCGCGCCGACCGCGACGGCCTCGACCACGAGCAGGCCGTCGCCGTTGATCGCGCCGCCGACGACCCGGTCGCCGACCGCCTTGGCGACCGGCACGCTCTCGCCAGTGATCAGCGCCTCGTCGACCTGGCTCGCGCCGGCGCGGACGGTGCCGTCGGCGGGCAGCCGCTCGCCGGGGCGGACCACGACCATGTCGCCGACCCGGAGCGCCGCGACGTCGATCTCGGCCTCGCTGCCGTCCGGCCGGCGCAGGCGCGCACGCTCGGGGCGCAACGCCGTCAGCGCGCGGATCGCCGACGCGGTGCGCCGCTTGGCGCGGCTTTCCAGGCGCTTGCCAAGCAGCACCAGGGTGATCACCACCGCCGAGGCCTCGAAATACAGGTGCGGCGCCGCGTGGCCGTGCGCCTCGGCCCGGACCAGCTCGACCAGGCTGAGGCCGTAGGCCGCCGAGGTGCCGAGCGCGACGAGCAGGTCCATGTTGCCGGCGCCGGCCCGCAGCGCGCGCCAGCCGGCCCGGTAGAATCGGGCGCCGAGCCAAAGCTGGATCGGGGTGGCGAGCGCCAGCTGCAGCCAGCCGGGCGGCATCCACGCGATCCCGAACGGCATCAGCAGCATCGGCGCGACCAGCGGCGCCGCGAGCAGGCCTGCGACGAGGAGGTGGAGCCCGTCGCGGCGCGCGGCGGCGTCCCGCTGGACGTCCGCGGCCTCGGCCCCGCCCGCGGGTGCCGCCGGGGCCGCCTCGTAGCCGGCCGCCTCGATCGCCGCGACGAGCGCGTCGGCGGTGACGGTGCCGGCCGCGACCGTCACCCGCGCCCGCTCGGTGGCGAGGTTGACCGCGGCCGCGGAGACGCCGGGCACGACCCGCAACGCCGCCTCCACCCGCCCGGCGCAGGACGCGCAGGTCATGCCCGTGACCGCGAGATCGACGGTCTCGGCCGCGACGTCGTAGCCGGCATCCGTCACCGCCTGCGCGAGGGCCGCGGTCGGCACCCCGGCCGCGACGGTGACGCTGGCGCGCTCGGTGGCGAGGTTCACGGAGGCGCTCGCCACGCCCGGCACCGCCCGCAACGCCGTCTCGATGCGGCCGGCGCAGGACGCGCAGGTTATGCCCGAGACGGGCAGGGCGACGGTGCGGGTGTCGGCCGGCGCGTGCGGCGCGGTCGCGGTCGGGGTGAGCGTGTCGGCGTCAGCGTTCAGCATGGAGCCGAGATGGGGCTTCCAACGGTGGGAAGGTCAAGGCCGGATGGTGAAGGCTTGAACGGCGCCGGATGCGGGGATCGGTTTTCAGCCGTCGGCGGTCAGGGGCGCGGCCGGCTCCGGTCGTCGCGGAGCCGCGGGCCCGCGCCGACGGCGGCAGCGAGCCAGGTTCGGCGCTGCGCGATCAGCCGCGGCAGCGGACGCTCGACCCGCACGCTCGCGGACCGGGTCGCGCCGGCCCCCGGAGCGGCACCCGATCGATCCGTCACCGGTCCTGCGATCCGAGGCGCTGTGGACCCTGCATGGCCGCCAGCCTGGCGCCGGCCGGCGGGCCGGTCGACCGCCGCCGCCTCAGGCCGTGCGGGGGCCGTCCGTTTCAGAGGTCGGGGGCGCCGATGCGCGCGGTGGGCCCGGGGGGGCACCGGATCGGTGCTGCGCATGCCGGCACCATGCCGATGCCGAGCGGAGCATGCTGCCGGGCTGCTGCCGATCCTTCGAGGCATTGCGAGGTCAATATCCGATTCGTTTTTCTCACGGAACGGATCGTCAAAACTGTAATTCCGTACCAAGATCCGTGACTTATGAAATCAGACCTTGATGTCGGGTCGGCGATCGATATGCTGTCGATCCTGAGAAGGCGAAGCTTCCGTTTCCCCTTTGCTTCGATTCTCACACTCAGCCCCGCCGGCTCGAGCCGCGCGGGGCTTTTCGTCGTGCCTCGCGGGCGACCGGTCCGCGGCGATCGCTCCGCATCGGCCGATGGACGCGGTTCGCGACGATCGCGGCCACCCGACATGACGATGCCGGCTCACGGGGAGCCGGCATCGTCGGTCGATCGGTCGTTGGCGATCGGTGTTCGCGATCGGTCTTGGCGATCAGTACTTGCGGACGAGCGGGGTCGGCGCGGCGACCGCGGCGGCGGCGGTAGTGTAGAGTGGCGCGATGAAGCGGACCCAGCCGCGGGTCTCGTCGGCGAACGGGCCGACGCCGCGGTCAGCGACGGTGCGGGTCACCATGAGCTGCGTCTTGAAGATGCCGAAGTCGTAGCCGATCAGGCCGCCGGCCGCGAACGTGCCCTGCTTCTGGTAGTTCGCGTAGATCGCCCGGTTCCGGTTCACCGGCAGGTCGGTGTAGCCGTAGGCCACGGCGCCGATCTCGAACTTGCCGAAGGTCTTGGTCGCGGTCAGGTCGATGTAGAGGCCGTCGGAATTCGGGATCGGGCCGAGGGCGGCGCCGACCTGGCCGCCGAAGCGCGGCGCGTCGTCCACCTGCAGGATGTGGGTGAGCGCGGCGGTCAGGTTCCAGCCTTCGCCGGTGTAGGAGATGCCGCCGGTGTTGCGGATCGAGGTGCCGGCGACCTGCGGCAGCACCGGGGTGGCACCGCCGGCGATGCAGGCGGCGCCGGGAGCGCCGTTGCAGAGCGAGCCGCGGTCGCCGACGCCGACATAGGCGCCGACGAGGTAGGCGGCGCTGATCTTGTTGCCGAGATCCCAGGCGAAGATGTTGCCGATGAAGGGGTTGTAGAAGTAGCTCTGGTCCTGGTTGGCGACGCCGGCCGGGTTGTTCGTGCCCACGAACACCGACGGGACCGCGATCACCGGCATGATGGTCGCGCCGAGCACCTTGTAGCCGGTCGACCAGACCAGGATCGGCACGTTGACGCCGACGTCCGGGCTGTTGCGCGCGTCGCCGCGGCCGGTGCTGAAGGTGTTGATCGCGTAGACGCCTTGCGGCAGCGGGCCGTAGGCGAGGCCGACCTGCTCGCCGGGCTGCGTGACCGGACCGGCCAGAACGGTGGTGCTCATGCCGACGGTGAGGGCGACCGCACCTGCGGCAAGCCAGGTCTTCATCATGTTCTCGTTCCTACCCCAGGGATCTCGAATGTCGGGCACGTCGCCTCGAGACCATCGTGCCGAACCTCGCTTGTCCGGTGCGAGTTCTGTTCGGCGATGGCCCAAGCGCCGTCTTGCGGTCCGACCTCTTCCGTCTCAACCTGGAGAATTATTCTACAGCGTCGCCCAAAAAAATAGCGGTTTCAGGCACCTTAGTGCCAAGATTGGGCCGCCGTTGCACAAAGGCTGCACTTTCCGGGGGCGGCGGCTGGAGCCTCATCAGCACCGCCCGGGCCTGAGCCCCCGATGTGATGCACATCGCCTCGATGCGCGGGCCCGCGACGGCTCGAATAGGATCGCGGACGGCCGATCGATCGGGGTTCGTCCGGGACGCCCGCACGAATAGGGCGGCAATAGGCGGACCTCGCGCGCCCGAGGGATCCGAACACGGGGGGACCCTGCTCGCGGCCCGCGTCCGAGAGCGGGGCATCGATCCCCGGCGCAGGCGCCGGACCGCGCCTCGGGCGGGGGAGGGCGGCCGGTCTTTTCGGAAGGGCCCTGGGCGATCCGCGGCGCGCCGTTATCCGCCGCCGTGCAGCGTGCGGCCGAAGAGGGCGCGCATCGCGTGCCAGCCCTGCTCGGCGGCGTCGGGATCGTGGACGGGGAAATCCGGCATCATCCAGCCATGCGCGGCGGGATAGGTCCGCGCCGTGTAGCGCACGCCGACCTGCGCCAGGGCGTGCTCCAGGCGCGCGGCCATCGCGGGCGGATAGCTGTCGTCGTTCTCGGCCGCGGCGATGTGGATCTCCGCCGTCAGCGCGGGCGCGAGCCTGTGGGGGCTCGTCGGCGCATCGGTGGCGAGGTTGCCGCCGTGGAAGCTCGCCGCGGCGGCGAATCGGTGGGGGTAGGTTCCCGCCGCGGCAAGCGCCATGCCGCCCCCCATGCAGAAGCCGACCGCACCGACCCTGCGTCCCGCGACGTCGTCGCGCGTGTCGAGATAGGCCAGGACGGCACCGGTATCCTCCGCGGCCTTGATCGGGTCGGTCGTCGCCATCAGCGGGCCGAGGATGGCGCGGAAGCCGGCCGCCAGGACGTCGCGCGGCACGAACGGCCCGTAGGGGCCGTAGCGGTAGAACAGATCCGGGACGAGGACGACGTAGCCGGCATCGGCGAGCCGCCGCGCCATGTCGAGCATCGCCGGGCGGATGCCGCCGGCGTCCATGTAGAGGATCACCGCCGGCCACGGCCCGCCACCGGCAGGCGTCACGACATGCGTCGGGCAGGCGCCGTCGCGTGTCCGGATCGTGGTCTGCTCGGTCGCCATCGAAGCCTCCTCGGCAGGACATCGGCGATGTCCGCGCCGGACCATCTACGGCCGCGGGCGGACCGGCCGCAAACCCGTCGACCCGGTCGAGCGAAAGGCGCGCGGCGCGGCGGCGCATCAAGCGGATCTGCAGTCCTGGCCGATGCGCGCGATCGGCCAGGGCTTCGCAGGGTTGAGGCTCGCTCCGCGGACCGGTCCCCGCTCACAGGGCCCCGAGCGTCACGGTGCTTGCGCCGACCTCGGCCGAGGCGGGGACATCGGGCAGCCAGCGCACGGCGCCGGCGGTCGCGAACCCGCCCTGCTTGAGGACCTGGGCGGCATTCGTGGCGATGCCGCGGGTCCGGTAGGCGACGGTGAAGGCGGCCGGCGCCTGGAAGCGCTCGGCCGACGCCTCGGCAACGGATGCGGGCCGCCACCGCGTCAGGTTCGGCACGAGAAGGCCGCCCTGCGCGCGGACGTCGGCGGCGCCGAGCGCCACGCCCGGCACGTGATAGCCCGCACCGAGCACGGCGGGCACGGCGACGGCGTTTCCGGTGGCGGTCGCCTCGGAGGCGGGGGCCGCGGCGAGGGTCCCGATGGTCAGGGCCAGGGCGGCGGCGAGGGTGATGGTGCGGTGGGTCATCCGTCGATCCTCAATTGCGACGGGGCTGCCCGTCGTTCGATGAGGCGAAGATGCGAACGGCCACTCTATCGATCAAACAGATGCGATCGATCCCAAGTATCGATGGCGTAGATATCTTGTCCGTCTTGCGGACGCCGCTCCGCGCCCTCCTTCAGGCATACGGCGATCGGTCGGCCGCAGCGGAGGCGGGCCACGCGTCCGGCGCGCGCGATCGAGCCCGAGAACCCGAGGCGAGAGACCCGAGGCATCGATCCCATGAACGACCCGATATCCGCGACCCAGGTCACGATCGAGCACGTGACGCTGCGCTCCCCCAAGTCCTTCGAGGCGGTGCGGTCCGCCCTGGAGGCGTCGGTGCCGCGCCTCGACCACGCCTATGCCGAGCTGCTGCTGGACGGGCAGGTGGACGCGGCGCGCGACCTCCTCGAGCGCCAGGCGCCGCTCTCGATCTTCGGCGCCCGCGACCATGGCGGGCTGCTCCGCACCGCCGGGCTCGTGCGCAAGGCCGTCCAGTACGACATCGGCAACCCGCTGACGGCCGCGCGGATGACCCGGCACGTCCTTTCGGCCGCCCTGTACGCGCCGGTCCGGGTGCTCCTGCGCGAGGATGCCGAGGGCCGCGTCGCGTTCGAGTACGACCGCCCGGCCACCACCTTCGGCCAGTTCGGCAACCCCGAGGTCGACGGCGTCGCGCGCGACCTGGACGAGCAGCTCCGCTGCGTCCTCGCCGCGGCGGCCGCCTGATCTCGCCGGACGGGCACGGCGGCCGGCGCGGCCGGATCCTCGCCATCCGGCCGCCCCCGAGGGAGCGGCCGATCGCGGCCCGTGGGCCGACCCATCCGATCGCGCCCGGGTCCGCCGCGGAGGCGTCGCGGCGCGCCTCCGGCCGCCCGTTCCCTCACAACCCCAGCGCGCCGCCGTCCGAGCGCGGGTCGTGCGTCGCCTCGATCCGCCCGTTCCTGGCGTAGCGCACCAGCATGCCGGCGTGGCCGAGCGAGTCGATGTAGGCGCCGCCGAGCTCCTCGATCCGGTGGCCCATGCGCTCGAGGGCGCGGATGCAGGCCGGGTCGAAGCGGTCCTCGACCTTCACCGTCAGCGATTCCGCGCCCCAGGTGCGGCCATAGAGCAGGCGCGGGGCGTCGACCGCGTCGGCGGGGCCGCGGCCGTAATCGGCGTAGCGGGTGAAGATCTGCGCCTGGAACTGCGGCTGGCCGTCGCCGCCCATCGAGCCGTAGGCCATCACCCGGCCGTCGTCGAAGCAGGCGAGCGCCGGGATCAGGGTGTGGAACGGGCGCCGTCCCGGCTCCAGCGGGTTCACGGCGTCGGCGTCGAGCGAGAACGACGTGCCGCGGTTCTGCCAGTGGATGCCGGTCTTCGGCAGCACGCAGCCCGAGCCGTATTCCCAGTAGATCGACTGGATGTAGGACACGGCCAGGCCGTCGGCGTCGATCGCGCCCATCCACACGGTGTCGCCCTCGCCGGGGTTCCGCAGCGGGATCGCGGCGGCGCGCGCCATGTCCACCTGCGCCGCCTCGCGGGCGAGGCTTTCGGGCGTGAGGTAGGTCGCCGGGTCCGAGGTCAGGCGGTCGTGGTCGGTCACCACCCGGTCGCGGATCGCGAAGGCGCGCTTCGTCGCCTCGATCAGCCCGTGGTAATGCGCCGTGGTCTCCGCCTGGCGGATGTCGAGGCGGTCGACGATGCCGAGGATCAGCAGCGCCGCCAGGCCCTGCGTCGGCGGCGGGAAGTTGTAGAGCGTCGCGTCGCGGCGGCGGATCGAGAGCGGCGCGCGCTCGCGCGGCTGGTAGGCCTTGAGGTCGGCCCGCGTCACCGGCGCGCCGAGGCGCTCGAGGTCGGCGGCGATCTCGCGGCCGACGTCGCCGCGGTAGAAGTCGTCGAGCCCGGCATGGGCGAGCTGCTCCAGGGTCGCGGCCAGCGCCGGCAACCTCCGCACGTCGCCCACCGGCCACGGCTTGCCCGCCTTGAGGAACGTCGCGGAAAAGTTCGGGGCGTCGTGGAGGGTGTCGAGCTCCTTCGGCACGTAGCGCCCCTCCGAGGGCGAGACCGGGCAGCCCTCGCGGGCGTGGCGGATCGCGTCGGCGAGCAGCGTCTCCAGCGGCAGCCTGCCGCCGAGCGCCCGCGACAGCTCCAGCGCCAGCCGCCAGCCGCCGACGGCGCCCGCGACCGTGACGCAGGCGTCGGGGCCGCGGGACGGGATCGCGTCGAGCTCGCGCTCACGGTAGCGCGCCCGGGTGGCGAGCGCGCCGGCCGGCCCGCAGGCCTCGATGCCGCGCACCCGGCCGCCCTTCTCGCGCACCAGCCAGAACCCGTCGCCGCCGATGCCGTTCATGTGCGGGTAGACCACGGCGATCGTCGCGGCCATCGCGGTCATCGCCTCGATCGCGTTGCCGCCCTGCGCCAGCACGGTCTGCCCGGCCTGCGCGGCGCGGTGGTGCGGGGCGGCGACGGCGCCGTGGGAGAAGACGGGTGTCTCGGGCATGGTCTCGCTCACGGCTGGCGACGGATCGGCCGGCTGTACGAAAACCGTGCCGCGGGCGCAAAGCCGCGGGCCTCGTCGAAGGGATCGCGCGAAGCGCCGACGCGGCCCCCGCTCCGGTCCGGGAGAGGTCGGGGTGCGACCTGTCCGGAAAGACCTGTCCCCCTCGCCGTGTCCCTCTCCCGCATCCAAGTCGGGTCTCTCCGATTTGGACACAGGACGGGCAGGTTTGGGCACACGACGTGCAGTTCTCGGGCAAGCCCGAGATCTGTGAGAGCGAGGAGATCCGCGCTTCATCGGCCCTCCGAAGCATCCCTTCGGCCCGGAACCCGGCCGGTGTGCTTAACCTGCACGGGACAGGCCCGTTCGGTGGGGCTAGGATCGGGCCACGAGCGCTTCAGGGTTCAGTCGTGTCGCGTCCAGCCCCCCTTCCGCGCAGCCGCCTGCTCCCTTGCCTCGCCGCCGCGATGCTCGGCCTCCCGACGCTTGCGCAAGCGCAGCAGGCATCGCCGGCGCCCCCGGTCATTCCGGTGATCCGCGAAGGCGCCGGCGGCGACGTGCGGACCTCGGTGGCGCAGCCCGAGACCACGAGCCAGACCTCGGGCGGCTATGCCCGCTCGGTCGAGCCCTATCTCGGGCCGCTCGGCGATCCGTTCGGCCTGCGCCCGGTCCTGAAGGAGCGGGGCATCCAGTACAGCCTCACCTACATCACCGACGTGCTCGGCAACCCGACCGGCGGGATGCGGCAGGGGGCGGTGGTCGAGGACCGGCTGAACCTGCGGCTCTACCTCGACCTCGACAAGCTCGCCGGCTGGCAGGGCGCGAGCGTGCACGCCAACGCCTACTTCATCCACGGCACCGGCCTGTCGCGCTACTACGTCGGCAACCTGCTCGACGTCAGCGTGATCGGGGCGCTGCCCGCGACCCGGCTCTACGTGCTGTGGTTCGACCAGCAGTTCCTCGACGGCAAGCTCGGCCTGCGCATCGGCCAGCAGGCCGCCGACACCGAGTTCTTCGTCAGCCAGACCGCGACGCTGTTCGTGAACTCGAGCTTCGGCTGGCCGGCGATCACCAGCGCCAACCTGCCTTCCGGCGGCCCGGCCTATCCGGTGGCGGCGCCGGCCGTTCGCGTAAAATTCGAGCCCGGCGGCGGCCTGTCGTTCCAGGCCGGGATCTATGACGGCGATCCGGCCGGCGCCAACCGCCCCGGCGACGACGCGGAGGAACAGCGCCTCAACCGCACCGGCACGAACTTCCGCACGAACGACCCGGCCCTGATCGTGGCCGAGGCGGCCTATTCCTACAACACCGAGAAGGGCTCGACGGCGCTGCCGGGCACGGTGACGTTCGGCGGCTGGCAGCATTTCGGCCGCTTCGACGACCTGCGCCGCGACACGCTCGGCCTGTCCCTCGCCGACCCGGCCTCGTCCGGCGTGCCGCGCCAGCGCCGGGGCAATGCCGGCCTCTACGCGATGATCGACCAGAGCCTGCTGATCGAGCCCGAGAAGGACGACGAGGGCCTGTCGGTGTTCGTGCGCGCCTCGCTCTCGCCGACGCGCTCCAGCCTGATCTCGGCCTACGTCGATGCCGGCCTGGCCTACAAGGGCCTGATCCCGGGGCGCGACGACGACACGATCGGCGCCGGCATCGCCTATGCCCGCTACGCCGACGACGCGCGCCGGGCCGACACCGACACCATCCTGTTCACCGGCACCGCGATCCCGCGGCGGCGGGCCGAGACCGCGCTGGAGGCGACCTACCAGGGGCTGGTGGTGCCGGGCTTCACCGTGCAGCCGGACGTGCAGTACATCATCCGCCCGAGCGGCGGCGTCGCCGACGCGGACGGGCGCCGGCTGAAGAACGCCACCGTGCTCGGGGTGCGGGCGACCGTGCAGTATTGAGCCCGGGCAGCGCGCCGGCCCGCGGCCGCGAGGCCGGCGGGTCAGCCCGGGCCGTCCTCGTCCGGGACGGTGTCGCCGAACGGCACCGTGAGCACGCGCTCGCCGGCCTCGTCGGCGATCTCGAAGCTGCACACCATCCAGTCGCGGATCAGCGTCAGGCGGTCCTGCGCGATCATCCGGCGGGCGACGGCGAGCGCCCGCGCGCGGGCGGCCTCCACGTCGGCGAGCTCGTCGCCCTCCTCGTCGATCGCCAGCCCCGCCGGGCCTTCGCGGTGCCGGACATGGAAGAAGTACCGCGGCATCACAGGCTCCCGATCAACCGGGCGTACTCGCGCTCGGGCAGGCCGTAGCCGTCGTCCACGACCGCCTCCAGGCCTTCGCGGCTCAGGATCGTGATGCGGCCGCGCCGCGCGCGGATCAGGCCGTGCCCCTCCAGGGCCTGGACCGCCAGGGTCGTGCTGCTGCGCTGCGCGCCCAGCATCAGGGACAGGAACTCGTGGGTGAGCACGAGGTCGTCGCCCTCCAGCCGGTCGTGGCACATCAGCAGCCAGCGGGCGAGGCGCACGTCGATGTTGTAGGCCGCGTTGACGAAGGCGGTCTGCGCCGTCTGCAGCATCAGGATCTGGACGAAGCGCAGCAGCAGCCCGCGCAGGGTCGGGCTCTCGTCGACCGCGGCCAGCAGGTCCGCGGTGGCGATGGACAGCATCCCGCCCGGGCTCTGGACGAAGTGGTGGAACGGCGAC
Source organism: Methylobacterium sp. J-059 (assembly GCF_022829485.1). Lineage (NCBI taxonomy): Bacteria > Pseudomonadati > Pseudomonadota > Alphaproteobacteria > Hyphomicrobiales > Methylobacteriaceae > Methylobacterium > Methylobacterium sp. J-059. Next base: position 139,076 of record NZ_JAKSYA010000052.1, on the reverse strand, counting down.
CGGTCGACGGCGAGCAGCACCGGCGCGGCCCCGACCAGGCCCTCCCGCCCGATCACGCCGATCTCGACCCTGCCGGCGGCCCCGCTGACGATCGAGGCGAGGCTGTCCTCGGGGAAGTACAGCGTCCGGATCGGCTCGTCGGGCGCGATCAGGGTCTGTCGCAGCTCGGTCGCGACCGGCTGCAGGGCCGGCTGGAGCAACGCGAAGTCGGCGGGCGAGAGCGCCCTCAGCAAGCGGTTGCGGACGCTGGATCGCTGCGGTGCCGGCATCGCTCGGTCCCGATCGGGCAAGAGCACGCGCTGTCTCCCAGGCGCCCGCGCCTCGTCTCCCCGGCAGGCGATGGGCCAGATGAGCGCTCGCCCGCCGCGAGGTCAATCGAAAAGTTTCGCGCCTCGATGTTTGTATGATTGCAGACAGACCCAAGTGTTGGCTATCATACTGACGCTCCCGTGCCTCTTCCGGGCGGCATTCGCGTATGTCTAGAATTCGAAACCTTGCTCTCTGCGCTGCTCGAAGGGGCGGCCGCCTTCGCGTCCGGAGATCCGAATGAAAGACGTGGCCCAGCAACCGGCGGTGCTGGTCGCCGAAGCCGACGCGATCGTCGCCATGGATCTGAGCGACGCCCTGGAGGGGGCGGGCTACCGGGTGCTCGGGCCGTTCGCGACGGCGGCCGAGGCGCTGCTGTCACTGGAGCGGGAGGCGCCGAGCGTGGCGGTCGTCGACCTGGTGCTCAAGGAAGGACCCTCCGACGCCCTGATCGCGCGGCTGCGCCAGTGCCGGCTGCCCTTCCTCGTCCATTCCGGCCTCGAGCGCGACGACCCCACCGCCCGCGACGTCCGGGACGAGGCCTGGCTGCGCAAGCCGGCGCTGCCCTGGGACGTGGTGGCCCTGCTCGACGCGCTGACCCTCGACGAGCCGGCCATCGACCAGCCCGCCCTCGACGAGCCGGCTTTGGCCGCCGCCGGATCGGCGCCGGCGCATGAGGGGGCGGTCCATGCGCCCCCGACCCACGTCGAGCCCGTCGGCCGCGCGTCCGCCGGCGATGCGCCGACCGCACCGGTCCGGCGGCTTCGGGCGGCCAGGGGCCGCAACCCGCTCGTGCGCAAGCTCGAGGGCTTCGCGGCCCTGTCGGAGGCCGACGAGGCGCTGCTGGAGCGGATCAGCGCCCCGTCGCGGATCGTCCCGTCGCAGACCGACCTCGCCCGCGAGGGCGACGCGCCGCAGGGCGTGTTCCTGATCCTGGAGGGCATCGCCTGCCGCCACAAGGTGCGCGCCACCGGCACCCGCCAGATCACCGCCTACCTGGTCCCGGGCGACCTCTGCGACCTCGACGTGGCGTTGCTGGACGCGATGGACCACTCGATCACCACGCTGTCGGCCTGCCGCGTGGTGCTGATCCCGCCGAGGACGGTGGTCGAGGTGATGGAGAGCCATCCCCGGATCGCCCGCGCGCTCCGGATGACCACGCTGGTGGACGAGGCGACGCTGCGCGAATGGCTGGTGAACGTCGGCTGCCGCTCGGCCCTGGAGCGGCTCGCGCACCTGTTCTGCGAGCTTCGCATCCGGCTGCAGGTGGTGGGGCTGGCCGAGGACGACAGCTACGACCTGCCGCTCACGCAGCTGGATCTCGCCGACACCACCGGCCTGTCGAACGTGCACCTCAACCGCACGCTGCAGGAGCTGCGCCGGTCCGGGCTCATCGAGTTCCGCGGCAAGCGGGTGCGGATCATCGACCTGCCCCGGCTGAGGGCGCTGGCCGAATTCAAGCCCAACTACCTCCATCTCGGCGAGCGGGCCGCCGCATGAGCCTGTTCCTGCAGCCCGTGCAGGTCGCCACGGGAAGCGACGACCACGAGAGCCGGCTCGTCTTCTCCGACGGCTTCCTCGTCGCCGTGCTGGTGCGCCTGTCCGACCAGCACGAGGACGGGGCGGGCCGCTGGTTCCTGGAGGCCGGCTTCGGGCCGCTCGACGACCCGCGGGCCCCCGTCTTCGTCGACCTCGACGCGGCACAGGCCTGGATCCGCGACCGGCTCGGCAAATCCTGAACTCGGCAAATCCCGAGCTTGCTCCGCCGCGCCGCCCGCAGCGCCCTATCTCCGATCCATGATCATCTTCGATTGGGTCGTCGGCGTCCTGTTCGGCGCGGTGCTTCTGGCCGCTTTCGCGCGGCGGATCGGGGCGCCGTATCCGGCCTTCCTGGCGCTCGGCGGCGTCGGGCTGGCCTTCGTGCCGGGCGTGCCGAACCTCGAGCTCGACCCCGAGCTGGCGCTGGCGCTGTTCCTCGCCCCCGTGCTGATGGATGCCGGCTACGCCACCTCGCTGCGCGACCTGCGGGTGAACTGGCGCCCGATCGCCGGCCTCGCCTTCGGCGCGGTGGCGGTGACGACGATCGCCGTCGCCGTCGTCGCCAAGCTGCTGGTGCCGGGCATGCCGCTCGCCGCCTGCATCGTGCTCGGCGCGATCGTCGCGCCGCCCGACGCGGTGGCCGCGCTCTCGGTGCTGCGCCACGTCTCGCTGCCGCACCGCCTCACCACCATCCTGCGCGGCGAGAGCCTGCTCAACGATGCCGGCTCGCTGCTGATCTACCGGCTCGGCGTCGCGGCCGCCGCGAGCGGCGCCTTCCACGCCTCCGAGGCCGGCCCGACCTTCCTCGTCGGCGTGGTCGCGAGCCTGGTCGTCGGGCCGCTCGCGGGGTTCGCCTTCGTCGCCGGGATGCGGCGGGTGCAGGATGCGGCCAGCACCATCGTGCTGCAGTTCGTGGCCGCCTTCGGCATCTGGATCGCGGCCGAGCGCCTGGAGATGTCGGGGGTGCTGACGCTGGTCGCCTTCGCGATCACCGTGGCGCGCGGCACCCCCGGCATCACCGCGCCGCGCACTCGCATCATCTCCTACGCGGTCTGGAACACCGCGGTGTTCGTGCTCAACGTGCTGGCCTTCGTGCTGATCGGCATCCAGATCGGCCCGATCCTGCAGCGCCTCGCCGGCGCCGACCAGCTCGGCGCGCTCGCGCTCGCCGGCGCGGTCTTCGCCACGGTGGTGCTGGTGCGGATCGCCTGGGTGCTGCCGGCCTCCGCCCTGCCCGGCCTCGCCTTCGCCGAGCCCGGCGGCCACGCCTTCCGCGGCGCGATCGCGGTGTCGTGGGCGGGGATGCGCGGCATCCTCACCATCGCCACGGCGCTCGCCCTGCCGCAGGGCTTCCCCCAGCGCGACCTCATCGTGTTCGCCGCCTTCGGCACGGTGCTCGGCACCCTCGTGGTCCAGGGCCTGACCCTGAACCCGCTGCTCGCCCGGCTCGGCCTCGAGGACGACGACCCGGTCGGCCGCGAGGTGGGCCGCGCCCGGGCCGAAGCCTACCGCGCGGCGCTCGACAGCCTCGAGGGGGCCGAGGACGACGCCGGCACCGAGGCCCTGCGCGAGGAGCTTCGCGGCGCGCTCGCGGCGGCCGAGGACCACGACGAGGGCCGCGCCCCGGAATCGCTGCCCACCGACGGCCTGCGCCGCCGCGCCATCGGCGCCGCCCGCGACACGGTCATGCGCCTGCGCCGCGAGGGCGCGATCGGCGACGACGCCTACTTCGTGCTGGAGGAGGAGTTCGATTGGGCCGAATTGAACGCGACGCCGAAATCGGAGACGTGAGACCTGAGGCTTCGTCCGCAGTCGCCCGGCGTCGAGGAGCGCCAAACGATCCGGCCATCGCCGATCGACCGGATGCGCGCCGGACCATGGACGTCGCGCGGGGACCTGGACGTCCCGGGGCGGTGCCTCACGCCTGGCGGCCCAGCGTCTCCTCCACCAAGCGCGGGTTCGTCGCGATCATCGCCAGAAGGACGAGCGCAGCGCCCCGCGGCTGCCGGCGCCGGGTCTCCCACTGACGCAACGTACCGACGGGGACGCCGATGCTCGCGGCGAAGGCCGGCTGGGCCTTGCCCGTACGCCGCCGGATCTCGGCGACGTCGATCGCATCGGGAACGTGGACGACCATGCCGGATACGGCCTCGCCCCCCCCATGCGCCGCCGCCTGCTCGAGCCCGGCGACGATATCGCCGTACACGTCGTTCGTCACGTCAATCATCGGCACGCCCTTCCTTGAGCTTCAGGCTCCACTGGCGCTTCAGGCTCTTGGTCAGGCCGTGCATGACCTCGATCTGCGCCTTGGTGAAATTGGCCTGCTGTCCTTTCGGCAGGATCGACAGGAGATAGGCCGGCACCCTGTCGCCGAGATAGGCCACCATCACGCGGTACCCGCCCGAGCCGCCGAAGCGGACCTTCCGCACGCCGCCCGAGCCGCGAACCACATCGCCGCCGCTTGGATCGGCTGCGACCTGATCGACGATGCGCGCGCGTTCGTCCGGCGTGAGCCCGAGCCTGTCGCAGCGTGCGAGGTACGCCGCCGTCTCGGACACGGTGTGCAGCGGCCTTGGCATGGTGCGATATAGGTCATTGACACCGTCAGTCAATGGCGCAGTCGCGGGCGGCGGCATCCGCTTCCGCGGCAGTCCTTCGCGCCGGAATACGGCGAGGCTCCGCGACGGACGCGCCCCGCCGAGCCGCTTCGCCTCAGCCCGCCACGCGCGCCTCGATCGCGTCCCACACGCTCACGGCGAGGTCCGGGCCGCCCAGGCGCTTGATCGCGCGGATGCCGGTCGGGGAGGTGACGTTGATCTCGGTGAGGTGCCCGTCGATCACGTCGATGCCGACGAGGATCAGGCCGCGGCGGCGCAGCTCCGGGCCGATCGTGGCGCAGATCTCGCGCTCCCGCTCGGTCAGGTCCGAGGGCCGGGCGGCGCCGCCGCGGACCATGTTGGAGCGGATGTCGTTCAGGGCCGGCACGCGGTTGATCGCGCCCATCGGCTCGCCGTCGACCAGGATGATGCGCTTGTCGCCCTCGGTGATCTTCTCGAGGAAGCGCTGCACCACCCACGCCTCGCGGAAGGTGACCGAGAACAGGTCGAACATCGAGCCGAAGTTCGGGTCGGTCTCGGAGACGCGGAACACCGCCGCGCCGCCGTGGCCGTGCAGCGGCTTCATCGCCACGGTGCCGTGCTCGCGGCGAAAGTCCTCGATCTCCGCCTTGTCGCGGGAGATCAGCGTCGGCGGCATCAGGTCGGGGAAGTCGAGGACGAAGAGCTTCTCCGGCGCGTTGCGGACTTCAGCCGGGTTGTTCACCACCAGCGTCTGCGGGTGGATCTTCTCCAGCATGTGGGTCGCGGTGATGTAGGCCATGTCGAAGGGCGGGTCCTGGCGCATCAGCACCACGTCGGCCTCCGACAGGTCGATCCGCTCGATCTCGCCGAGCGTCGCGTGCGCGCCCTCCACGTCCTGCACGGTCAGCGCCTGCACCCGCGCGGTGACGCGGCGGCCCTGCATCGAGAGCCGGTCGGGGGTGTAGTAGATCAGCCGGTGGCCGCGCGCCTGCGCCTCGAGCAGCAGGGCGAAGGTGGTGTCGCCGGCGATGCGGATCGCCTGGATTGGGTCCATCTGGACCGCAACGGTCAAAGCCATGTCGTCGGGCTCCACTCATGACGCGGCCGGCTCCCTGGGGAATCGCCGCATCCCCCCGGACCGAGCCGGCCGCTCGTCGTCCGCATCGTCGCTTCGGGCGCGTCGCGGACGCGCCCGGACCGATCAATCCTCCGGCATCGACTTGCCGCCGGTGCGCTTGTCGTAGTCGCCGATGGCGTTGCGGCACTCGGGCGAGAGGCGCTTGCGGTTGCGCGTCATGCAGGCCTCAGCCGCCGGGCTGTTCGGGTCGACGCCCGCGCAGAGGCGGAAATAGTCGTTGGCGCAGCCGAGCTGCAGCCCCTGGTCCTCGCGCTGGGCCTGCGCCGGGCTGCCGGCGAGCGCCAGCAGGGCGAGCGGGAGGGCCGCCAGCGCCACGGGGCGGAGCATCCGGGGCAGCCTTGCGCCACGGGCGTGTCGAAACGTGTCCAGTCGCATTCAGCGTGGTCCTTGCTTGTCGGTCATGGAATCCCGGGCGGCGGGTCCGAGAGGGGCGCATCCGCGAATGGCACGGCATATCGGGCCCGACGGTCGCTAGGCAAGCGCCCTGACCGTGCGACGGTTCCGCTGCGGCCGCTCCGCCACCGCAACGCAGCATCGGCCGCGATCCCCCGGGCGACGGCGTCCGCCGGCACGGATCGGCCCGGCGCAGAAGAAGGGCCCCGCCCGGGTCGCGAGCAGGGCCCAGTCGTTGGGAGGAAACGCCCGCCATGGGCGGATCCGATCCTGCAAGGGGCAGGCCAACGGCGTGCCGGGGCCGGCACGCGCCGCGCGACGAGGCTCCGCACGCCGTTCTTGCGAGCGCGTCTCGGGGAAACGATACGTTAACCATGGCGTGCTGATCTGCCGGCCATCGACACGCCGTCGCCCTTGCCGACGCCCCGCCCCGGGGCCCGGGCGCGATGCCCGGATCAGCCGACAGGTGCCCCCCATGACCGTCTCCCGACCCGCCGCCCTCCGTTCCGACCCGCCGGCCGTCGACGACGTCGCGCCGCGCGTGCCGGCCGGCCGCGTGGTGCCGTTCCCCGCCGCGCCCCGGCCCCCCCGGCGTCCCGAGGCCGGCGAGCGCCGCGGCGAGATCCTGCTGTTCCTCGGCGTGCGCTACGAGCGCCTCGCCTCCTGATCCGGCCCCCGGCGGGCGACCCGCCGGCCCGACGATCCCCGCGTCCCACCCCATCGACACCCGAACGAGGCGGACCATGCCAAGTCAGGGCCGGCCGAGTCAGCCCCGGCCGAGTCAGGCCCGGCGCGTGCCGATTCCGATCGCCGGCGCCCGGCGCCGCGCGAGCCCGGTCGCGACCTGCGCGCTCACCGCCGCGCTCCTCACCGCGCTGCTGGCCGCCTGCGCCCAGGAGGGCGATTTCGGCCGCCCGAAGGCCGGCGCCTGGAACAGCCTGGTCGAGACCACCGGGACGCTGGCCGCCCGCGAGCGCGAGGAGCCGGCCTCCGCCTTCCCGCTGACCGACGAGGAGCAGACGCTGCGCGCGCGCGCCTGGCGCTTCCTGATGCCGGCGGCCCCCGAGGCCGCGTTCGTCGACGTGCTCGCCAACCTCACCCGCGCCCGCGTGCTGCCGCCCTCGTGGCGCCCGGGGGACGTCGCCGCCTATCACGACGCCCTCGTCGCCGAGCCCGCCCGCTCGCCGGTCTCGCGCTACCGCCGGCTGTCCGAGGACGCGACCGCCGACGCCCGGCTGATCCCGCCCTTCGTCGCGATCGCCGCGCGGGTGATCGACGCCGACGTCCTGCGGCTGCGCAGCCTTCCCTTCGCCAGGGCGCTCGACGATGTCGACGTGCGCAACGCCGCCATGCGGGTGGCCGAGAACCGATGCCTGATCGCCTGGGTCCGGCTCGAACTGGCCGAGCGCACCGCGCGCTACCGCTACGCGGTCGAGCACCTCGTCGTCGCGCTGCCCGGCCCGGAGGCCGTGGGGGCGGAGCGCAGCATCGGCGTGCTCGCCGCCCGCCGCGCGCTGCTCGACCCGCTGCTCCCGCGCGAGGCCGCCTTCCGCTGCGGCCTCGTGCCCGGCGAGGATGGGGCCGCGGCGTTGCCGCCGGTGCGCCCGCTGGTCGTGAAGGACTGAAAGGCGGCGCGCGACGTCACGTTCCGTTGTAAGATCGTTTCGTCCTCTATAAAGAACGCCTCGGCGGGGCCGTCGGATCGCACCGCGGACCGATTCCCGGGAGGAGGGGAAGCGATGACCGAACCGAAAGCAGCGCGCACGATCGCGGCCACCAACGGCGTGGCCGAGGACACCGCGTACGGCGCCGTCATCGCCCCGATCCATCTCTCGACGACCTACAAGTTCCCGGCCTTCGAGAAGCCGGGGCCGTACGACTACTCGCGGCTGGGCAACCCGACGCGCGACCAGCTCGCCGACACCATCGCCAAGCTCGAGGGCGGCGCCCGCGCGGTCGTGGTGTCGAGCGGCATGGCGGCCCTCGACCTGGCGCTGTCGAGCCTGCGGCCGGGCGACCTCCTGATCGCCCCGCACGATTGCTACGGCGGCACGCACCGCCTGCTCAGCCTGCGCAGCGCGCGCGGGCACTACACGGTTGCCTTCGTCGACCAGAACGACCCGGCGGCTTTGGCCGCGGCCTTCGCGGGAAGGCCCAAGGTCGTGCTGATCGAGACGCCGAGCAACCCGCTGATGCGCGTCGTCGACGTCCGCCGCGTCACCGGGCTCGCCCGCGAGGCCGGCGCGCTCTCGGTGGTCGACAACACCTTCCTGTCGCCGGCCCTGCAGCGGCCCCTGGCGCTCGGGGCCGACCTCGTCGTGCACGCGACCACCAAGTTCCTCAACGGGCATTCCGACGTGGTCGGGGGCGCGGTGGTCGCGGCCGACGCCAAGGTCGGCGACGAGCTCGCCGCCTGGGCCAACACCATCGGCGTCACCAGCTCGCCGTTCGACGCCTACCTCACGCTGCGGGGCGTGCGCACCCTGTTCGTGCGGATCGAGCAGCAGCAGAAGACCGCCGGGCGTCTCGCCGCGTTCCTGGCCGGCCACCCGGCCGTCGCCGCGGTGTACTATCCCGGCCTTGAGACCCATCCGGGCCACGCCCTCGCCAAGGCGCAGCAGAGCGGCTTCGGCGCCATGCTGAGCTTCGAGCTCGCGGGCGGGCGCGAGGCGGTGCGGCGGTTCGTGGCGGTGCTGCGGGTGTTCACGCTGGCCGAGTCCCTCGGCGGGGTCGAGAGCCTGATCTCGCACGCCGAGACCATGACCCATGCGGCGATGGATCCCGAGGCGCGCGCGATCGCCGGCATCACCGGCGGGCTGCTGCGGCTGTCGATCGGGCTCGAGGCGGAGGACGACCTCCTGGCCGACCTGTCCCGCGCGCTCGACGCCCTCCCGCCCGCCTGAAGGTCCGCGCGGCGGCCGCCCGCGCCGGCTCAGCCGCCGCTGCCCGGGCGTTCCGCTTCGCCGCGCATCGCGTTGAGGACGCGGCGCCGGGCCTGGGGATCGCGGATCGAGAGCCAGAGCTGCAGCAGGGACGCCAGCTCGCCGAGCTCGCCGGCCGACTGTGCTCCGGCCTCTCGCTCTCCGGCCCCTTGCGCTCGGTCCCCGTGCGCTCCGGCCGCGAAGGCTTCCACGGGTAGCCCGAGGGCGTCGGCGATCGCTTGCAGGGAATGCACGTTGTCGTTGACCATGCCATCGGTACGAACGTACCGGTCGGAAGGTTGCTGGTTTGAATACAAGATCCATACAATTCGGCCGCGGATCGCCACACGCTTTCGTGAGGGGATCGCGTCGCGGCGCAGGCGACCGTTCTCAGGCCGGCGGATCGTCGCGCAGGATCCGCATCGCGCGTCCCTCGGCCTCGTGCCGGTGGATCGGCTCGACGCGGCCGCCGAGGTGGCGGCCGAGGAAGGCTTCGGCCCGGGCGTGGAAGGCGAGGCTGTTCTCCGGCCGGGCGAAGCCGTGGCCCTCGTCGGGGAACAGCAGGTAGGTGACCGGGATGCGCTTGGCGACGAGCGCCGCGACCATCTGGTCGGATTCCGCCTGCCGCACCCGCGGATCGTTCGCGCCCTCCGCGATCAGCAGCGGCACCCGGATCCGGTCGGCGACGTGGACCGGCGAGCGCGCGCGGTCGACCGCGTAGGCCAGCGGGTCGGTGGTTCTCGTGGCCGTCCGTGTCCTGCAGGTAGAGCAGGTGGCGCCCGTCATAGGCCCATTCGTAGTCGCGGATGCCGCGGTGGCGGTCGGCGGTCACCGGCGCGCCGGAAGCCGGGTCGCCGGCCGGCCCGACCCGGAGGTTCAGCACGCCCTCGACCGGCGCGAGCCAGGCCAGCCGCGTCCCGTCGCGGCTGATCCGGTAGGCGGTCCGCAGCGGGTTGCCGAACAGGTGCGCCCGCGGGATCAGCTCGATCATCGAGGTCGTCCTCCCGCGCCGCCGGCCCGCGGCCGCTCCGCCCGGCATTCGGACCGGAGCGCCCCGGTTCCGCAAGCCCGGCGCTCCTCAAGGGCACCCGGCGTCGGGCCGGCCGTGCACGCGGTCGAGGGCCGTGGCCAGGGCGGTGGCCAGCGCCGGCTCCAGCGTCTGAAGCTCGGCGAGATGGGCCGTCGTCAGCTGCTGCAGCACCGCCATCGCCTTCGGCGTCAGCGTCAGCGCCATGCGGCGCCGGTCCCGGGCCTCAGCGGCCTTGGTCAGGAAGCCCTTGTCGACCATGCGCGCGACCAGCTCCGCCGCGGTCTGCGGCGCGATCAGCAGCTGCTCGGCCACGAACCCGACGGTGGGCGGCCCGTCATGCCCGGCGATCGCCAGCAGCGCCTGATGCTGCTGCGCCGGCAGGCCGACCTTGCCGGCCGCCGCCTCGCTGAAGGCGAGGAAGCGCCGCAGCTCCAGCCGGAAGCGCGCGATCGCGGCATAGGCCTCCCGCGAGAGGACGGGCCCCGCATCCGAATCCATCGGGCATCTCCGGTCAGGGGTTTAATATATCGTATTACGATATATATCGGGCGTCATCGCATCCTACAGGAGGTTCGACCGCATGCAGGCCACCCAGCCAGCCGCGCCCGCCGGGCGTCGGGCTCTCGGCGATTTCCGGACCGACCGACGCCTCGTCCGCCTCTGCGCCATGGCCGTGATCATCGGCCTCGGCAGCACGGTCGCGGCCTGGGCCCTGCTCGCGCTGATCGCCTTCGTGACGAACCTCGTCTGGTTCGGCCGGGTCGACGCGACGGCGACCTCGCTGGCGCGGGCGACGCCGTCGCTCTGGATGGTCTGCGTGCCGCCGCTCGGCGGCCTGGTCATCGGCCTGATGGCGCGGTTCGGCTCCGAGAAGATCCGCGGCCACGGCATTCCCGAGGCGATCGAGGCGATCCTGATCGGCGGCAGCCGCATGTCGCCGAAGGTCGCCGTGCTGAAGCCGGTCTCGTCCGCGATCTCGATCGGCACCGGCGGCCCGTTCGGCGCCGAGGGGCCGATCATCATGACCGGCGGCGCCATCGGCTCGCTGTTCGCGCAGTTCTTCCACTTGAGCGCCGCCGAGCGGAAGACGCTCCTCGTCGCCGGCGCCGCCGCCGGCATGACCGCGATCTTCGGCACGCCGGTCGCCGCGGTGCTGCTCGCGGTGGAGCTGCTGCTGTTCGAGTGGCGCCCGCGCAGCTTCATCCCGGTGGTGGCCGCCGCCGTCACCGCCACGATGCTGCGGCCGGCGCTGTTCGGGTCCGGCCCGCTCTTCCCCTTCGCCGCCGACCCGGTGCTGCCGTGGTGGGGGCTCGCCGCCTGCGTCGCCGTCGGCGTCGTCGCGGGGCTGCTCTCGGGCGTGCTGACGACGCTGCTCTACGGGATCGAGGACGCGTTCGAGCGCCTGCCGATCCACTGGATGTGGTGGCCGGCGCTCGGCGGCCTCGCCGTCGGCCTCGGCGGGCTGGTCGAGCCGCGCGCCCTCGGCGTCGGCTACGACGTCATCGCCGACCTGCTCGGCGGGCACATGCTGGTCCGGGCCGTCCTGCTGATCCTGCTGGTCAAGGCGGCGATCTGGCTCGTCGCGCTCTCGTCCGGCACCTCGGGCGGCGTGCTCGCGCCGCTGCTGATCCTCGGCGGGGCGATGGGCTGGCTCGTCGGGTCGGTGCTGCCGGGCGAGCCCGGGTTCTGGGCCCTGCTCGGCATGGCGGCGATGCTCGGCGGCACGATGCGGGCGCCGCTCACCGGCACGCTGTTCGCCGTCGAGCTGACCGGCGACGTCCACGCGCTGCCGGCGCTGCTGGCGGCGTCGGCGGCCGCCTACGGGGTGACGGTGCTGCTGCTCAAGCGCTCGATCCTGACGGAGAAGATCGCGCGGCGCGGCCAGCACATCACCCGCGAATACGGCATCGACCCCTACGAGCTCACCCGCGTCGCCGCGGTGATGGTGCCCGCGGTCGAGACGCTCGACGCCGGCCTGACGCTCGCCGAGGCGGTCGCGGCGGTGGAGGCGGGGCGCCACGACGCCTACCCGGTGGTGGACGGCGCGCACCGCCCCGTCGGCCTCGTCACCCGCGGCGACGCGCTGCTGTGGCGGGCGGAGGGGAACCGCGCGGGCGAGCGGCTGAGCGAGCGGGTCTCGGATGGGTCGCTGGCCGTCGTCCATCCGGGCGACGTCGCGGCGCACGCCGTCGACCTGATGCTGACGACCGGCCAGGGCCGCCTGCCGGTGACCGATGCGGAGACCGGCGCGCTGGTTGGGCTCGTCACGCGCAAGGACCTGCTGCAGGTCCGCGCCGCCGTGAACCGGTCGGAGGCCGAGCGCCGGGCCTACTTCGCGCGGAAGCGGCCGGCGCCGACGGCGTGACGTCGGCCGTTCGGCTCCATGTCAGCCGTTCGGCTTGGCCCGGCCGGCCGGCGGCGGGCTTGTCGGCGAGGGACTTGCGGGCGGCGGGCTCGCCGGCGACGCGCTGGCCGGCGCCGGGTCGGGATCCGGCTCGTCCGGGCTGTCGGTGGTGCAGGAGACCGCCTTCACCGCGTCGTTGGCGGCCTGCCGCTGGCTCGGCAGGGCGGCGATGACGCGGACCACGACGAATCCCTGGTCGCTCGGGGCGACGATCCGCACGTCGCGGCTCGGCTCGTTCTCGTCGTCGCTGGCGAGCGCCGCGTCGTACTGCGCCCGGGTCAGCACCACGAGGTCGAGGGCGCCGCGCACCGCCGCCTGGTCGGTCACCGCGTAGAAGGCGCCCTTCCGCCCGTGCACCGCCAGCGACAGCATCATCGCGCCGGTGCGGGCCGAGACCCGCATCGGGCCGTCGTCCAGGTCGTAGGCGCAGACGCCGACTGCGACCGACGGGTCGGGGATCGGCAGCCACGCCTCGGCCGGCGCCGCCTCGCCGTGGGTCGCCAGCGTGTAGACCCGCTGCGGGTGCTCCAGGCTCTCGCTGGAGCGGGCGCGGGTGAGGGCGTCGGTCTCCGACAGGGCGGGAATCGCGAGCACCGTCGCCACGTGGACGATGCCGGCGAGCGCCAGCCCGCAGGCGGTGGCGTAGATGACGCGCAGGTTCACGAGGCGCATCCCGTCCGGGTGATGGCCGGGACGGCGTCGCGGTCGAGCGTCCCGGCGCTGGCGGCCACGGGGGTGTCGTAGAGGCGCAGCGCCAGCCGGATCGGCCCGCTGGCGCGCGGGCTCGGCAGCCAGTTGCCGGGCTCGACCTCGGGGCCGAGGAGGATCGCGAAGCGCCCGTCGGCCTCGCGCAGGATCTCGGTGGCGGTGAAGCCCTCGCGTACCGGCTGGCGGCCGGGCTCGGGCGCGCCGCGGCCGGCCACCGTCAGCGTCCAGGCGCGGGCCGGCGGGGTGACGCCGGCGATGCGGTAGGTGCAGGTCGCGTCGAGCGCCCGCCCGGCATCGTCGACCGCGGCGGTGAGCAGCAGCCCCTCGCCGACCGCGAGCGGCACCTCGCCCCGGCGGGCGTTGACGGCGCGGGTATAGGGGTCGGCCGCGGTCGAGCCGGCCCGCGGCCACGCGGTCCAGGCCCCCACCGTGACGCCGCCGAACGGGTAGCCGCCCCGCGTCGCCCAGTCGGCGCTGGCAAGCCCGAGGCCGGCGCCGAGCGCGAGCGCGTAGAGGGCGAGCGCGGCCGGCGAGGCACCGGAGGCGAGCTTCCGCAGGCGGCCGGCGGCCGTGCCGGTGCCCCTGTCCGTGCCCCTGTCGGTGCCTTGCCGCGGGCTCGGCTCGCGCCGCGCGTCCGCGGCCTGCGGCGCGACCGCCGTCGCGGCCGGATCGATGCCCGACGCCATGGCCGTCACCGGGTCTCGAAGCGGCCGCCGACGGAGCGGGTGCCTTCGGCGACGTCGCGGGTCGTGGCGGCCGGCGCCAGGCTCGCGCCCGGGCGCGGCTCGCCGGCGGCGGGCTTGGCCTCGCCCGCATCGGGCCGGGCCCGCTCGACGGTGCGGAACAGGCCGTTGAGGCCGCCGATCACCTCGAAGCTCCGGCGCGAGAGCTTGCCGTAGCTGGTCGCGGCCGGATCGGTCGGGGCGGCGGCGGCGGCCTGGGCGGCGGCGGCGTTCGGGGCCTTGAGCCCCGGCAGGGGCTTGAGCTCGATGCCCTGGTGGGCGACCTCGAGCACGTCGTGCCAGGCGGAGGCGGGGAGCGAGCCGCCGGTCATCTTGTTGGTCGAGGTGTGGTCGTCGTTGCCGAACCAGACCGCGGCGACGTAGTTGCCAGTGTAGCCGACGAACCACGCGTCGCGGTAGGCGTTCGTGGTGCCGGACTTGCCCGCGACCTTCATGCCCTCGAGCTGCGCGCGGCGGCCGGTGCCCTCCTCGACCACCTTGTTCAGCATGTAGTTCATGTCGGCCACGACCTGGGTCGAGAGCACCTGCTCGGGCTTCTCGTCGTCGTGCCGGTAGATCACCTCGCCGCTGGAGTTCTTCACCTCGGAGGCCGCGTAGGGCTTCGCCTTGCGCCCGCCGTTGGCGAACACCGCGTAGGCCGCGGCCTGGTCGATCACCGTCACCTCGGCCGAGCCGATCGGCAGCGAGACGGAATCAACCAGCGGGGTGGTGATGCCCATGCGGTGGGCCGTGTCGATGATCTTGGCGCGGCCCGCCTTCGCCGCCGGGAAGTCGCCCTTGATCCCGAGGCCCTTGCCGATGGCGATCGAGACCTTGATCGGGATCGTGTTGATCGATTTGGCCACCGCGAGCCACATCGGCTGGCGCCCGGAATAGGAGCGGCCGTAATTCTGCGGGCACCAGTTGCCGAGGCAGACGGGGCTGTCGACGACCACCGTGTCCGGCCGGAACAGGCCCGAGCTCAGCGCCGCCGCGTAGACGTAGGGCTTGAACGACGAGCCGGGCTGGCGCAGCGCGTCGGTGGCGCGGTTGAACTGGCTCTCGCCGTAATCGGCGCCGCCGACCATCGCGCGCAGGGCGCCGTCGGGATCGAGGATCACCATCGCCGCCTCGTCGACGTCGTAGGCCTCGCCGGACTTGCGCAGGATGTCGGCCACCACCTGGTCGGCGCGCTTCTGGATGCCGAGGTCGAGCGGCGTCTTCACCGTCAGCACCCGGTCGCTCTTGAACTTGCCCGCGTCGGCCATGGCCTTGATCTCGCCGAAGGCCCAGTCGAGGTAGTAGTCGGCGGTGATGTCGCGGGTGCGCGTCACCGGCGTCGCTGGGTTGCGCAGCGCCGTCTGGATCTGCCCCTCGGTGACGAAGCCGGCCTCGACCATGTTGTGCAGCACGTCGACGGCGCGCGCGCGGGCCGCCGGAAGGTTGACGCTCGGCGCGTACTTGCTCGGCGCCTTGAACAGGCCGGCCAGCATCGCGGCCTCGGCCAGGCTGATGTCCTTCAGCGGCTTGCCGAAATAGTAGTCCGCCGCCGCCACCGCGCCGAAGGTGCCGCCGCCCATGTAGGCGCGGTCGAGGTAGAGCTTCAGGATCTCGTTCTTGGTCAGGTGGCTCTCGAGCCACAGGGCCAGGAAGGCCTCGTTGATCTTGCGCTCCAGCGAGCGCTCGTTGGTGAGGAACAGGTTCTTGGCGAGCTGCTGCGTGATCGACGAGCCGCCCTGGGTGTTGCCGCCGCCGCGCGAGTTGTTGACCAGCGCCCGCATCGTGCCGATCGGGTCGATGCCCCAGTGCTCGTAGAAGCGGCGGTCCTCGGTCGAGACCAGGGCCTTGATCATGATGTCGGGGAATTCGTCGAGCTTGAGCGAGTCGTCGTGCTTGATCCCGCGCCGCCCGACCTCGGTGCCGTAGCGGTCGAGGAAGGTGACCGCGAGGTCCTGCTGCTTCAGCCAGTTGTCGCTGGTGAGGTTGAAGGCGGGCTGCGCCATCGCCAGCATCAGGATCGCAGCCCCGGTGCCGAGCGTCGTGGCTTCGCTCGTCAGGTCGAGCGCGACCCGCTTCCAGCCGCGGAAGGCGAAGACCTTCATCCGCTCCTGGAAGCGGCCGTAGGCCGAGCCGCCGGAGACGCCGCTGTCGTAGAGGCCCGCATTGACCCACGCGTCGAAGGCCAGCGACGCGTGCCTGATGCGGGTGAGGAGACGAGAGACGTTCAGCAGGCGCACGACGGGGTTCCGGCTCCTAGAGACGCCTCGACGGACCCGCGGACGACGGGGCCGTGCCCCTCTCTACCAAGCCGCGGGGCCTTTCGCGAGATGGAACGCGGCCCTCGCGGCGATGGGTCCGGCGGGCGCCCGAGAAAGGTCGCGTCAACCTTGATGCGGGATTGGGGCGGCGCCGGGGCGAGGTTGCGCGGCCGGCGCCCATGCGGCACAGGAGAGCGCTTCAGCCCTTGAGACACGAGAGGTGTTCCCGATGGGGAACCCCAAGCCCGCCCCCGCGGGTGCCGCCCTGCCGTTCTGGCGGGAGAAATCCCTCGATGCGATGACGCCGGCCGAGTGGGAGAGCCTGTGCGACGGCTGCGGCCGCTGCTGCCTGCTCAAGCTCGAGGACGACGACACCGGCGAGGTCCACCACACCGACGTCGGCTGCACGCTGCTCGACGGCCACCATTGCCGCTGCCGCGACTACGCCAAGCGCCAGGTCCGCGTGCCGGACTGCGTCCGCCTCACGCCGGAGGCGGTGCGCACGATCCCGTGGCTGCCGCCCACCTGCGCCTACCGCCTGGTCCGCGACGGCGAGCCGCTGTTCGACTGGCACCCGCTGATCTCGGGCTCGCGCAACAGCGTCCACGACGCCGGCATCTCGATCCGCGGCCGGATGGCCGGCAACGAGGAGGAGTTCTCCGACGACGAGCTCCCGGACCGGATCGTCGACTGGCCGACGGCGATGCCGGGCGAGGAGGGGTAGGGGGCGGGCTGGTCCGTGATGACCCGCCGCGCCGTTCGTTGAGGTCGCGGCCCCGGCGGTCTATGCACGGGCCCCATGGACCTCCTCCAAGCTTCCGCGAGTCGATCCCCGGCTCCCCTCGCCTGCAAGCGGCCGTCTTCCAAGGCGGCGGCGCCGTTCCTGCCCATGAGCCGCGCCGAGATGGACGCGCTCGGGTGGGAATCCTGCGACATCGTCCTGGTGACGGGCGACGCCTATGTCGACCATCCCAGCTTCGGCATGGCCATCATCGGCCGGCTGCTCGAGGCGCAGGGATTCCGGGTCGGCATCATCGCGCAGCCCGACTGGCAATCGGCGGAGCCGTTCAAGGCCCTGGGCCGGCCGGCGCTGTTCTTCGGCGTCACCGGCGGCAATCTCGACTCGATGGTGAACCGCTACACGGCGGACCGTCGCCTGCGCCACGACGACGCCTACACCGCGGGCGGGGAGGGCGGCCGGCGCCCGGACCGCTCGACCATCGTCTACACGCAGCGCTGCCGCGAGGCGTACAAGGACGTGCCGATCATCCTCGGCGGCATCGAGGCCTCGCTCCGCCGCATCGCCCATTACGATTACTGGTCCGACAAGGTGCGCCGCTCGATCCTCGCGGATGCGAAGGCCGACCTGCTGCTCTACGGCAATGCCGAGCGCGCCGTGGTCGAGGTGGCGAACCGCCTCGCGGCCGGCGCGGCGCCGCACGAGCTGGACTCCGTCCGGGGCGTCGCCCTGTTCCGCCGCGTGCCCGCGCACTACGCCGAGCTGCCCGCCGACGACCTCGATTCGGCCGACGAGGCCGCCAGCCGCCGCCCCGGCGAGACCGTGATCCGGCTCCCCGCCTACGACGAGGTCAAGGACGACAAGGAGGCCTATGCCCGCGCCTCGCGGGTGCTGCACCGGGAGGCCAACCCCGGCAACGCCCGCCCCCTCGTCCAGCGCCACGGCGACCGCGACCTGTGGCTGAACCCGCCGCCGATCCCGCTCTCCAGCGAGGAGATGGATGCGGTCTACGACCTGCCCTACGCCCGCGCCCCCCATCCCGCCTACGGCGACGCGAAGATCCCCGCCTGGGACATGATCAAGTTCTCCGTGACGATCATGCGCGGCTGCTTCGGCGGCTGCACCTTCTGCTCGATCACCGAGCACGAGGGCCGCGTCATCCAGAACCGGTCGGAAGGCTCGATCCTGCGCGAGATCGAGCGGATCCGCGACAAGACCCCGGGCTTCACCGGCGTGATCTCGGATGTCGGCGGGCCGACGGCGAACATGTACCGGATGGCCTGCAAGGACCCGAAGATCGAGGCGGCGTGCCGGCTGCCGTCCTGCGTCTTCCCGGACATCTGCCCGAACCTGAACACCTCGCACGACGACCTGATCCGGCTCTATCGCAAGGTCCGCGAGGTCAAGGGCGTCAAGAAGGTGATGGTGGCCTCCGGCGTGCGCTACGACCTCGCGGTCCGCAGCCCCGAATACGTCGAGGAGCTCGTGACCCATCACGTCGGCGGCCGGCTGAAGATCGCCCCCGAGCACACCGAGCGCGGCCCCCTCGACCTGATGATGAAGCCGGGGATCGGCACCTACGACCGCTTCAAGGAGATGTTCGACGCCGCCGCCGAGAAGGCCGGCAAGAAATACTACCTGATCCCGTACTTCATCGCGGCCCATCCGGGCACGACCGACCAGGACATGATGAACCTCGCCGTCTGGCTCAAGAAGAACGACTACCGCGCCGATCAGGTGCAGACGTTCCTGCCCTCGCCGATGGCGACCGCCACGACGATGTACCACACCGAGATCAATCCGTTGCAGGGCGTGCGGCGCGGCGGCAGCGAGCCGGTCGACGCGATCAAGGGGATGCGCCAGCGCCGGCTGCACAAGGCGTTCCTGCGCTACCACGACCCCGAGAACTGGCCCCTGCTGCGCGAGGCGCTGCGGGCGATGGGCCGCGCGGATCTCATCGGGCCGCGGCCGGACCAGCTCGTCCCGCTCTCGCAGCCGCCGGGAACGGGCCTGGGCAAGGCGGGCGGCCAGCCGCGACCCGGGCGCCATCCGGGCGCGCCGCGTTTCACCACGAAGGGCGTGCCGCTGCGGAAGTGACGGCCGCGCGCATCGGGCGTTCCATGTCGGGATCGAGCGCCGAGCGCGGTTCCATCCGCCCCCGGATCGTCCCCCGGGCCGGCGCGCCGCGACGGCGTCAGGCTCTGCCGAAACGAAGGGTTCCCATGCCACGCATCCTCCACGCCGCAGCCCTCCTCCTCGCCCTCGGCGCGGGCGCGGCCGAGGCCAGGGTCGTCCGCCTGGAGATCGCGTCCAAGCAGCCCTACGGCACGTTCGCGGCGGGGGCCTATGCGCGCTGGGAGGGGCGCGTCGTCGGCGATCTGGCGCCCGGCGAGGCCGGCATTCCCGATCTCGACAGGGCGACGCGCAACGCCGCCGGCAGGGTCGAGTACGCGGCGCGGGTGATCCTGTTCCTGCCGGTCGATGCGGCCGCCGGCAACGGCGCGCTGCTGGTCGACGTGCCCAATCGCGGCAAGGCCTACGCCCACGCGCTCTACAACAGCCCGCGGGCGCTGCCGATGGCGTCGGGCAACCTCGATGCCGGCACCGGCTTCCTGGAGGATCGCGGCTACCGGGTCGCCGAGGTGTACTGGGAGCTCGGCCAGGGCGCCGACCTGCCGTCCTTCACCGACGGCGAGGGACAGCGGCGCTTCGTCGAGGGGGTCGGCTTCGCCATCGTGCGCGATACGGCCGACTTCCTCGCCCACGCGGCGGCCGATGCCGCGGGCACGCCGAACCCGCTCGCCGGCAGCGTGAGCCGGACGCTCGCCACCGGCAAGTCGCAGGACGGGCGCTTCCTGAAGACCTTCCTGCTGCACGGCTTCAACCGCGCCGACGGCCGGCGCGTCTTCGACGGGATGCACGTCTTCGTCTCGGGCGCGGGGCTGCTGCCGATCCTGCGATCGGGCATCGGGCCGGGATCGAGCGCCGACGGCGCGCCGAATTTCGCCGATCCGGAGTTTCCCGGCGTCCACGACGGGCCGCTGACCATCGGCGCGATCGTCGCCGCGGCCGAGGCGCGGGGCGAGGTGGCGCCGAAGGCGATGCTCCTGAATTCGACCACGGATTACGCGTCGCTGCGCGCCTCGCTCGGCCGCACCGGCGCCACCGGCACCGAAGACCTCGCGCTGCCGGCCAACGTCCGGATGTACGACGTCGCCGGCGCCTCGCACGTCACCGTGGTCCGGGCCGAGGCCTGCAGCCTGCCGCCGGGCCGCCTCGACTGGGCTCCCGTGGCCCGGGCCACGCTCCAGCGCCTCGACGGCTGGGTCGCGCAAAACCTCGCCCCGCCCGAGACCCGGTTGATGCCGCTGGTGCCGGCCACCGGCGACGCGAGCGTGCTGCAGGCGCCCAGGACCCTGCAGGGGGCGGTCGTCCAGGTGCCGCGGCGCGACGCCGACGGCAATCCCGTCGGCGGCGTGCGCCTGCCCGACATCGCGGCGCCGCTCGGCGTCCACGGCCTGCAGAACGCGCCGCTGTCCACCTTCACCTGCTCGCTCGTCGGCGCCTACCGGCCCTTCCCGCGACGGGCGACCGAGGGCGGCCCGCCGTCGCTGGCCGAGCGCTACCGGAGCCAGGCCGACTACGTGAACCGGGTGCGCGAGGCGGCCCGGGAGGCCGAGGCCCAGGGCTTCCTGCTGCGGGAGGATGCGGCGGTCATCGTCGACGCCGCCACCGCGGACCCGATTTTCGGCGGGACGGGGCCGACGGCGGCCCCGCGCTGATTGCGGCCGGCGGGGCGGGTGCTACGGTCCGCCCGGCATTTGCGCCACGCGAATCGCCGGTCGGCCCCGAGGGGCCCACCGGCGCGACAGGGCGAGGACGATCATGCTGGGATCGGGGTTCGGGCGTCGGATCGGCCTGCTGGCCGGGCTCCTGATCGCGGCGCCGTCGACGACGCCGTCCTTCGCGCAGGCGCCGGCGCCCGCCGCGCGTGCCGTCCCCAGGCCGGCGCCCGCGGCCCGGCCCGCACCGGCGATCGCAAGGACCTTCGTGCGCGAGGGGCTGGCGAGCGCGGCCGTGCGGCTCGAAACGTCGCTGAAGGGCGAGGCCGCCGGCGCGCTCAAGGGGCCCGGGCAATCCCGCCGCGCCGCCGAGGCGCTGCTCGCCGACGAGAAGGCCGCCGAGGCGCTGCCGCCCTTCGCCGCCGCGGTGGCGGCCGACCCGTCCGACGTCCAGGCCTGGCTCGGCTACGCGCGGGCGGCCGACGCGGTCGCCGGCGACGACGAGAACAAGGATTACGAGGGCCGCGCGCGCCTGCGCGGCCGGGCCCCGGCCGCCGCCTACCAGGCCTACCAGCGCGCGCGGACCGCGCCCGAGGCGGCCGAGGCCCTGGCGCTGCTCGCCGAGATCCAGGGCGGCCGGGCGGAGTGGCGCCCGGCGCTCGAAGCCTACGGGGCGAGCCTGGCCCTGAACGACGTGGCGTCCGTGCGCGAGGCCTACGAGACGATGCGCGCCGAGCATGGTTTCCGCATCCTGGACTACAAGGTCGACGCCGACGCCGCCGCCCCGCGGGTGTGCTTCACCTTCTCCGAGCCGCTGGCGGCCAAGGCCGACTTCGCCCCCTTCGTCGCGGTGTCGGGCGCGACCAACGCCGCGGTCACGGCCGAAGGCTCCCAGGTCTGCGTCGACGGGCTGAAGCACGGCGGCTCCTACGCCTTCGTCGTGCGCCAGGGCCTGCCCTCCGCGGTGGGCGAGAGCCTGCTGAAGTCGGCCGACTACGAGGTCTACGTCCGCGACCGCGCCCCCCAGGTGCGCTTCACCGGCCGCAACTACGTCCTGCCCCGCACCGGGCAGGCGGGGGTGCCGCTGGTCTCGGTCAACGCGCCGAAGGTCGACGTCGAGGTGCTGCGCATCGGCGACCGCGGCCTGCTGCCGTCGCTGCGGTCGGAGGAGTTCCTCGGCCAGCTCAACGGCGCCACCGCCCGGACCATCGCCGCGCAGAAGGGCGTCCAGGTCTGGAAGGGCACGCTCGACACGGCCAAGGCCGAGGTCAACCAGGAATCGGTCACCGCCTTCCCGGTGCTCCAGGCGGTGGGCCGGCTCGAGCCCGGCCTCTACGTGATGCTGGCGCAGGCCTCGGGCACCGCCGCGACCGCGGAGGAGGGCGAGGATGGCGGCTACGAGGCCAAGGCGACGCAGTGGTTCGTGGTCTCCGATCTCGGGCTCACCGCCTTCAAGGGCCGCGACGGCGTCCACGTCTTCGCGCGCTCGCTCGCCAGCGCGACGGTGGTCGCGAACGCCGAGATCCGCCTGATCGCCCGCAACAACGAGGTGCTGGCCGCGCGCCGGACCGACGCGAGCGGCCACGCCGCCTTCG
Organism: Methylobacterium sp. J-059; assembly: GCF_022829485.1. NCBI lineage: Bacteria > Pseudomonadati > Pseudomonadota > Alphaproteobacteria > Hyphomicrobiales > Methylobacteriaceae > Methylobacterium > Methylobacterium sp. J-059. Next base: position 116,962 of record NZ_JAKSYA010000052.1, on the reverse strand, counting down.
ATCCGGGGCTCGCCCGCGGCGAGGGCGGCGTCGCCCCGAGCCTGGTGGTGGCGCAGGTCGGCGACGATTACGGCTTCCTCGACCTCGACCTCGCCGCCTTCGACCTCACCGACCGCGGCGTGAAGGGCCGGGCCGACGCCGGCTCGATCGAGGCCTACGTCTTCCCCGAGCGCGGGGTCTACCGCTCCGGCGAGACCGTGCAGATCACCGCGCTCCTCCGCGACGGGCAGGGCAAGGCGGTGCCGAGCCTGCCGCTGACCCTGGTGGTCAAGCGCCCCGACGGCGTCGAGTACCGCCGCGTCTCGGTGGCCGACCAGGGCCTCGGCGGGCGCGCCCTGCCGCTGCCGCTGCTCTCGGGCGCGATGCACGGCACCTGGCGGATCCAGGCCTTCACCGATCCGAAGGCGCCCGCCGTCGGCGAGGCCTCGTTCCTGCTCGAGGACTACGTCCCCGAGCGGCTCGAGGTGACGCTGAAGCCCGAGCAGCCGAGCCTGCGCCGGGGCGAGGCCGCCCGGGTCGCGGTGGCGGCGCGCTACCTCTACGGCGCGCCGGGCTCGGGCCTCGACGTCTCGGGCAGCGTCACCGTGCAGGCGGCGGCCGCGAGCGGCATCAAGGGCCTGGACGGCTTCTCGGTCGGCCTCGACGACGAGGCGATCGAGGCCTCGACCCAGGAGATCGAGGCGCGCGCCGCCACCGACGCCAAGGGCGAGGCCGTGGTCGCGGTGCCGGTGCAGGCGCTGGCCGCGCCGCGCCCGGTCGAGGCCAAGATCACGCTCGCGGTCGGCGAGCCCGGCGGGCGGGCGCTGTCGCGCAGCCTCACCCTGCCGATCCTGCCCGAGGGCCCGGTGCTGGCGATCCGCAAGGGCTTTGGCGACGACCTGCCCGTCGGCGGCACCGCCGGCTTCGACGTGGTGATGGCCGCGCCCGACGGCACGCGCCTGGCGCAGGCCGGCGCGACCTGGACGCTGTCGCGGCTGGAGCAGACCTACCAATGGTACCGCGCCGACGGCCGCTGGTCGTTCGAGCCGGTGAAGTCCGTGCGCCGGGTCGCCGACGGCACCCTCGACCTGAAGGCCGACGCGCCGGCCAAGGTGGCCCAGGCGCTCGGCTTCGGGAAGTACCGCCTCGAGGTCAGCGCGCCGGGCCGGCCGGGGGCTGCGGCCTCCGTCAGCTTCAGCGTCGGCTGGAGCGGCTCGGAGACGGCCGAGGTGCCCGACCTCCTCGACCTCACCCTCGACAAGGCGGCCTACACGGCCGGCGACACCCTGCAGGCGCGGCTGAACCCGCGCTTCAAGGGCCGCGCCACCGTCACGGTGGTCGGCGACCGGCTGCAGGCGGTGCTCGACGTGGACGTGCCGGAGGGCGGCGCCACGGTGTCGATCCCGGTCAAGGCCGAGTGGGGCGCCGGCGCCTACCTCGTCGCCACCGCCTACCGGCCGCTCGACCAGGCCGCCAAGCGCCTGCCGGGCCGGGCGCTGGGGCTGGCGTGGTTCTCGGTCGACCGGGCCGAGCGGGCGCTGACGGTCTCGGTCGAGGCCCCGGAGAAGACGCGCCCGCGCCAGGACCTGACCCTGCCGATCCGGCTCGCGGGGCTCAAGGCCGGCGAGGCGGCCCGCGTCACCGTGGCGATGGTCGACGTCGGCATCCTCAACCTCACCCGCTACGAGGCGCCGAACCCGGTCGCCTACTTCCTCGGCCAGAAGGCGCTCGGACCCGAGATCCGCGACCTCTACGGGTACCTGATCGACGGGATGCAGGGCACGCTGGGCGCGATCCGCTCCGGCGGCGACGGCGCCGGCGGGGAGCTGGCCGACGCGCCGCCGACCCAGGCGCCGCTCGCGCTCTATTCCGGCGTGGTGACTGTCGCGCCCGACGGCAGCGCCAGCGTCACCTTCCCGGTGCCGGCCTTCAACGGCACCGCGCGGGTGATGGTCACCGCCTGGAGCGGCAGCCGCGTCGGCCAGGCCTCGGCCGACGTGATCGTGCGCGATCCCGTGGTCGTCACCGGCACGCTGCCGCGCTTCCTCAATGCCGGCGACCGCTCCCGCGTCTTCCTGGCGCTCGACAACGTCGAGGGGCAGGGCGGCGACTACACCCTCGACCTCGACCTGTCGGGGCCGGTGCTGGTCGGGGCGCAGGCGGTGCGCACGACGATGCGGCTGGAGGCGGGCGCCAAGGGGCAGCTCGTGGTGCCGATCACCGCGGCCGGGCCCGGCACCGCGAGCCTCGACCTGACGCTCTCCGGCCCGGGCCTCGCCGCGGGCGTCGGCCAGCGCTTCACGCTTCCCGTCTCGCCCGGCACCGGCGCGCTGGTGCGGCGCGAGGTGCGCACGCTGGCGCCTGGCGCGAGCCTGCAGCTCTCCGGGGACCTGCTCGCCGACATCCTGCCCGGCACCGGCACCGTCTCGGTGGCGGCCGGCGCGCTGCCGGGCATCGACGTGCCGGCGCTGCTGCTGGCGCTGGACCGCTACCCCTACGGCTGCTCCGAGCAGGTGGTGAGCCGGGCGATGCCGCTGCTCTACGTCAACGCGCTCGCGGCCAAGGACAGGCTGGCCCTCGACGACACCGTCGACGCCCGCATCCGCGAGGCGATCGAGCGGGTGCTGTCGCGCCAGGATGCGAGCGGCGATTTCGGGCTGTGGTCGGCACAGGGGTCGAACGACCTCTGGCTGTCGGCCTACGTCACCGACTTCCTGACGCGGGCCCGCGAGCGCGGCTTCGCCGTGCCGCAGGTGGCGTTCGGCCAAGCCCTCGACCGCCTGCGCAACGCGGTCGCCAACGCCACGGAGGTGCGCGACGGCGGCACCGACCTCGCCTACGCGGCCTACGTGCTGGCCCGGAACGGCCGCCCGGTGATGGGGGACCTGCGCTACCTCGCCGACACCAAGCTCGCCGACTTCGCCACCCCCCTGGGGCGGGCGCAGATCGCGGCGGCCCTGGCGCTCCTCGGCGACCGCGGCCGCGCCGCCAAGGCGATGGAGTCCGCGCTGACGGCGCTCCGGTCCGAGCGCGACAGGCAGAGCTACCGCGCCGATTACGGCTCGCGCCTGCGCGACGGCGCCGGCCTGCTGGCGCTCGCCGCCGAGACCGGTTTCTCGCAGGCCGCGCTGACCCCGGTCTCCGCGGTGCTTGTCGAGGAGCGCGCCTCCGGGCGGGTCACCAGCACGCAGGAGAACACCTGGATGGTGCTGGCGGCCCAGGGCCTGACGCAGGAAGCCGACGCGCTGTCCTTCACCGTCGACGGCGCGCCCCAGGCCGGCCCGCTGGCGCGGAGCTACCGGGCGGCGGCGCTGGAGCGGCCGGTGGCGATCGCCAACACCGGCCGGGCGCCGGTGCAGGTGGTGGTCGGCGTCTCGGGCAATCCCGTGTCGCCCGAGCCGGCCGACGCGCGCGGCTACGCCATCGAGCGGAGCTATCACCGCCTCGACGGCAGCGTCGTCGACCCCGCCCGCGGCATCCGCCAGAACGACCGCCTCGTGGTGGTGCTGAAGGTGACGGAGGCCAAGGCCAGCGCCGGCCGCCTGCTGCTGGTTGACCGCCTGCCCGCGGGCCTCGAGATCGACAACCCGAAGCTCCTCGACGCCGACGCGCTCACCGGCCTCGCCTTCGCGAAGTCCGACGTGCAGCCGGTCCACACCGAGTTCCGCGACGACCGCTTCGTGGCCGCCTACGACCGCTCGCCCGAGCAGTCGGCCTTCTTCACCGCCGCCTACACCGTCCGCGCGGTCTCGCCCGGCACCTACGTCCACCCCGGCGCGACCATCGAGGACATGTACCGCCCCGAACGCTTCGGCCGCACCGCGTTCGGCTCGGTCGAGATTGGGGCGGCGAAGTAGGGATGGGCGGCCGCCCGCGCGTCCCTCCCCCCTCTGCGGGGGAGGGGACCCTGCGGAGCAGGGGGGGAGAGGGGACCGCGTCGTCCGGAGACAGCGCTCCCCTCTCCCGACCCCTGCTCACGCAGGGGCCACCCTCCCCCGCCGAGGGGGGAGGGACGTGGCGCGGGTTTGTCATCATCATCGCGATTCTCGTCGCCATCCCCCCCCTCGCCCTCTGGCGCTTCGCCGCCGCGCTGCCGCCCCTCGACCTGGCGCAGGCGGACCTGCGCTCCACCATCGTGGTCGACGCCCGCGGGACCCTGCTGCGCCCGTTCGCGACGCCGGACGGGCGCTGGCGGCTGCCGGTGACGGCGGCGTCCGTCGACCCGCGCTATCTCGCGATGCTCACGGCCTACGAGGACCGGCGCTTCGCCGACCATCCCGGCATCGACCCGGCGGCGACGCTGCGCGCCGCGTGGCAATGGCTGGCGCACGGACGGATCGTCTCCGGCGGCTCGACCCTGTCGATGCAGGTCGCCCGCCTGGTCGAGCCGCGCGCCGAACGCTCGCTCGCCGCAAAGCTCCGGCAGATGGTCCGCGCGGTCGCGCTCGAGCAACGCTTCGGCAAGGCCGGCGTGCTCGACCTCTACCTCGCGCTCGCGCCCTATGGCGGCCCGGTCGAGGGCGTGCGGGCGGCGGCGCTCGCCTATTTCGGCCGCGAGCCGGCCCGGCTCTCGTTCGCCGAAGCCGCCCTCCTCGTCGCCCTGCCGCAGGCGCCCGAGACCCGCCGGCCGGACCGCTTTCCCGCCAACGCCCGCCGGGCGCGGGACCGGGTGCTCGACATCGCCGCCGCCCGCGGCGCGATCACGCGCAGCGAGGCCGCCGCCGCCAAGGCCGAGCCGGTGCCGGACCTGCGACGCCCGTTCCCGATGGCGGCAGCGCACGCGGCGGAGGCGGCGGTCGCCGCCGACCCGTCGGCGAGCGTGCTGCGCCTGACCCTCGACGGCCGGCTCCAGGCGAGCCTCGAGCAGCTGGCTACGGAGCGCGCGCAGGCCGCGGGGCCCGGCCTGTCGGCGGCGATCCTGGCGATCGACAACCGCACCGGCGCGGTGCTCGCCCAGGTCGGCAGCGCCGGCTACCGCGACGCCGCGCGCCGCGGCGCCATCGACATGACGCTGGCGGTGCGCTCGCCGGGCTCGGCGCTCAAGCCCTTCATCTACGCGCAGGCCTTCGAGAGCGGGCTCGCCCATCCCGAGACGCTGCTCGACGACCGCCCGGCCCGGTACGCGGCCGCCTACGCGCCCGAGAACTTCGACCTCACGTATCAAGGCACCGTCACCGCCCGCCGCGCGCTGCAACTCTCGCTCAACGTGCCCGCCGTCGCGCTGATGGAGGCGGTCGGCCCGGCCCGCTTCATCGCCCGCCTCAGGGCCGCCGGCGCCGCGATCCTGCTGCCGCGCGACGCCGCGCCGGGCCTACCCGTGGCGCTGGGCGGCCTCGGGATCACGCTGACCGACCTCGCCCGGCTCTATGCCGGGCTGGCGCGCGGCGGCGCGATGCCCGACCTGATCCGCCGCGCCGACCGGCCGGCGCCGCCCGACTCCGCGCGCCGCGTCGCCGAGCCGGTGGCGGCCTGGTACGTCGCCGACATCCTGCGCGGCGCACCGCCCCCCGAGAACGCGCTGCCCGGCCGCATCGCCTACAAGACCGGCACCTCGTTCGGCTATCGCGACGCGTGGGCCGCCGGGTTCGACCGGCGGGTGACGATCGCGGTCTGGGTCGGGCGGCCGGACGGCGCCGCGGTGCCGGGCCTCGTCGGGCGCGCGGTCGCCGCGCCGATCCTGTTCGACGCGTTCGCGCGCTTCGGCGGCGAGCCGGAGCCGGTGGCGCAGCCGCGCGACGCGCTGGTCACCACGTCGGCCGGCCTGCCGCCGCCGCTCCGCCACATCCGCCGCGACGCCCCCAAGACGCTGGCCGCCGCCGACACCGCGCCCCTGAAGATCGCCTACCCGCCCGACGGCGCCCGGATCGATCTCGGGCTTCAGGATCACCCGGGCGAGGCGGCGCAGCAGGCGCGCCTCGCCCTGAAGGCGCTGGGCGGCGTGCCGCCGCTGACCTGGATGGTCGGCGGCCGCCCGGTGGCCGATTCCCCCCGCCGCCAGTCCGAATGGCTGCCCGACGGCGCCGGCTTCGCCCGCATCTCGGTCCTCGACGCGACCGGCGCGAGCGACAGCGTCGTGGTGCGGCTGGAATAGGCGCGCCGGCATCCCGGTGCCGGTCGTGCGCGTCGCACGCCTCCAGAGGTTTGCCGGGTCTGCGGGCGTGCTCGCCGAGCCGAGCGCATGGGACGGGCGCAGACCGCCTTCGCGACGAGCCTCCACGCGGAGGACCGAGCGGATCGGGCGCCCGATTGCACCGCGTGTCGCCCGATCCTATGGCGATCGTGGCGGCGGCCTCGTCCAAGGCGAAGGTTCAGGCCGTGCTGGCGCGGGCGCAGGAGAGCGGACTGATCGCGAAGAAAGGCGGGCGGATTTCCGGGCGCGTGTCGCCGGAACTGATCGAGCGCGCGAAAGCCCGCACCGGCATCCGGTCGGACACCGAGCTGGTGGAGTTCGCCCTGGCCAACCTGGCGATCGAAGACGATTTCGCCGACGTGTTTCGAGCGTTGAGAGGCACGGTCGATCCCGGGCTGGACCTCGGATTCTAGCGCGTGGCGTTCGACTTCCGGTCCGCCGAGCGGGTTCGGAGGCAGGCTCCGGTCAGGACCCTGGGACGCCGACCCGACGACCGTCTTCCGTTTCTCGGGACGGAGGCATCGGCCGGGAACGGCCTTCTCCTCGATACCTGCGGCTACATCGACCAGATGCAGGGCAGGGCGCCCGCGATCGTCGCGGATCTGCTCGCGATCCGGCTGGTGAACCACAGCACCGTCGCCGTCCAGGAGCTGATGCATACGGTCGGCGTGCTGGATCCGGGCGTCGCCCGGACCGAGGGCGCCGTCGCGGCGATCGAAGCGGCGATCGATGCCATGCCGGCGCATCGCCTGTTCGTGCCGGATGCCGACATCCTCGCCCAGGCCGCCGTGTATGCGGGCATGCTCGCGCGGGTTCAGGGCTACGGCCGCGACGAGCGGATGAAGGCCCTCCACGACTGCGTGCTGTTCGTGCAGGCGATGAAGCACGGGTTCGCCGTGCTGACCCGCAACGTGCGCGAGTTCGACGCCCTGCTTCAGATGCGGGCGGACGGGCGGGTGCTGTTCTACCGGACCTGAGGGGGCGCGCGGGGCGGCGGACCGAGCCGGGCGCCTGCCGCTCCGGTCCGAGGGCCGGCCGGCGATCGGCTTGCCGCGTCGCGCCTCCCCCGTAACCCTTTGCAAAGGCGGATGTGGCGTCTATCCGTTCGGGCAGGGCCGCCCCGCGGCCGAGTTCCGCGTCGCCAAGCCCGCGGCCGAGTTCCGCGTCGCCAAGCCGGACGACCAAGTCCGAAGACCAAGTCCGAAGAAAATGCCCGGAGCGTGCCATGAATGCCGTGACCCTCGACGCCCTCGACCTCTCCGCGCTGCTGTGCTCCCGCGTCTGCCACGACGTGATCAGCCCCGTGGGCGCGATCGTGAACGGGCTCGAGGTGCTGGAGGACGACCAGGACGAGTCGATGCGCGAGTTCGCCCTCGACCTGATCCGCAAGAGCGCGCGCCACGCCTCCGCCCGCCTGCAATTCGCCCGGATCGCCTTCGGCGCGGCGGGCTCGGCCGGCGCCTCGATCGACCTCGCCGACGCGGAGAAGGTCTCGCGCGGCATGTTCTCCGACGAGAAGACCCAGCTCAGCTGGAGCGCGCCGGTGGCGCTCTACCCGAAGAACAAGGTCAAGCTGCTCCTCAACCTCGTGATGATCGCCACCGGCGCGATCCCGCGCGGCGGCCTGCTCGACGTGACGGTGACCGGCGACGGCGAGGCGCCGACCCTGGTGCTGGTCGCCAAGGGCTCGCATGCCCGCATCCCGCCCCATGTCGAGGCGCTGATCGCCGGCACGCCCGAGAACGGCGTCGTCGATGCCCACGGCATCCTGCCCTACTATGCCGGCCTCGTCGCCCGCGCCGCCGCCATGAACGTCCGCTTCTCCATCGAGGGCGACACCGTGACGATCCGCTCGGAGCCGGTCGCCGCCGCGGTCGAGCCGGTGATCGAGACCGCCCCGGAAAGCTCCGAGGACGACCGCCCCTCCGACAGCGAGCCGTCCGACACCCTGCTCGCCTGAGGAGCACCGGCTTTTCCCTCCCCCCGACGGATCTCGGGCCCGCCCGAGATCCGCACCCCGTGTGCCCGAGGCGGGCGAGCCCGGCTTGGGTGCGGGGGAGGCTTGGGTGCGCCGTCCACGCGCGAGACGCACGCGGGAGATCCGCCGCGCTGCGTCACATTGAGCGCGTGCGCGACTCCCGGGAAACTTGGCCGGCGGGCGCCGGGTCTCTCCCATAGGCGCGGCCGGGCTCCGGCCGCCGATCAGGAGATCCGAACATGGCCCACGACACGCGCGACATCTACGTCACGGCGCTGAAGAACACGCATGCCCTGGAGATGCAGGCGCTCCAGATCATGGAGCGTCAGGTCGAACGGCTGCAGAACTATCCCGAGATGGAGGCGGCGCTCCGCCGCCACATCGACGAGACCCACGGCCAGCGCACCCGCCTGGAGGAGGCGCTGCACGGCCTCTCCGAGAGCCCCTCGGCGCTCAAGGAGGGCTTTCTCGGCTTCGTCGGCAACATGATGGCGCTCGGGCACGCCCCGGCCCAGGACGAGATCCTGAAGAACGCCTACGCCAACCACGCCTTCGAGAACTTCGAGATCGCCGCCTACACCTCGCTGCTGGCGATCGGCGAGGCGGCGGGCCAGCAGGGCCATGCCGCGGCCTTCCAGCAATCGCTGAAGGAGGAGGAGGGCATGGCCGCCAAGGTGCGCGAGCTCGTGCGCCCGACGACCCTGCGCTACATCGAGCTGACCACCGCCGGCGCCAAGGCCGACCGCTAGGCCGGGCGAAGACCGGACCGCGACGGCGGGGCGGCGGCCCGCCGGACCTCATGGGTCCCGACCCACGGGACTCGGGATGAGCGGGCCGCGTCCCTGGGGCGTTGCCCGCGACCGGCTTTGCGCCCTATGTCGGACGGGTCGGCCGTGCCGGCCCGCCAGGACGAAACAGCCCGATGCGCTTCACCGGAACCGAGTCCTACGTCGCGACGCCCGACCTCACAGCGGCCGTCAACGCCGCCATCGTGCTGGAGCGGCCGCTGCTGGTGAAGGGCGAGCCCGGCACCGGCAAGACGGTGCTGGCCGAGGAGATCGCCAAGGGGCTCGGCGCCGACCTGCTCACCTGGAACGTCAAGTCGACCACCAAGGCGCAGCAGGGCCTATACGAGTACGACGCCGTCTCGCGGCTGCGCGACTCGCAGCTCGGCGATCCCCGCGTCTCGGAGATTTCCCACTACATCCGCCGCGGCAAGCTGTGGGAGGCCTTCACGGCCGACGCGCGCCCGGTGCTGCTGATCGACGAGATCGACAAGGCCGACATCGAGTTCCCGAACGACCTGCTGACCGAGCTCGATCGCATGGAGTTCTTCGTCTACGAGACCGGCGAAACGGTGAAGGCGGCCCGCCGCCCGGTGGTGATCATCACCTCGAACAACGAGAAGGAGCTGCCGGACGCGTTCCTGCGCCGGTGCTTCTTCCACTACATCAAGTTCCCGGACGCGCAGACGCTGGGGCGAATCGTCGAGGTGCACTATCCCGGCATCAAGCACCGCCTCGTCGAGGAGGCGTTGCGGGTGTTCCTCGAGACCCGCGAGGTGCCGGGCCTGAAGAAGAAGCCCTCGACCTCCGAGCTGCTCGACTGGCTCAAGCTCCTGGTCTCGGAGGACGTCGACCCCGAGACCCTGCGCGAGACCAACGCCCGCAAGCTGATCCCGCCGCTGCACGGCGCGCTGCTCAAGAACGAGCAGGATGTCAGCCTGTTCGAGAAGCTGGCCTTCATGATGCGGCGCGAGGGGCGGGGGGGCTGAGCCTTCCGCTCTTCCCCTCCACCCCCTCATCCTGGGGGGCCGGCAGCGAAGCGGAGGCCTCGAAGGAGGGTTCCAGGGACCGCGCGACCTCCGGAGGGCTCCTTCGAGGCCCGCTCGCGCGGGCACCTCAGGATGAGGCGATGAATTGGGGGCAGCGGAACGCCGCCTGCCACCTTGGCCAAAACGCGGCCGTCAGATCGAGAGAACCAAGAGCCGCCGCATGAAGATGAAGAAACTCGGCCGCACCGGCCTCGACGTGTCCGCCCTCTGCCTCGGCTGCATGACCTACGGCATCCCCGAGCGCGGCCCCCATCCCTGGACGCTGCCGGAGGACGAGAGCCGCCCGCTGATCCACCAGGCGCTCGACCTCGGCATCAACTTCTTCGACACGGCCAACTACTATTCCGACGGCACCAGCGAGGAGATCGTCGGCCGCGCGCTGCGCGATTACGGCGACCGCGACAGCCTCGTCGTCGCGACCAAGTGCTTCTACCCGCTGACGGACCGGCCCAATGCCGGCGGGCTGTCGCGAAAGGCGATCTTCGCGGCGATCGACGCCAGCCTGAAGCGGCTCGGCATGGACCACGTCGACCTGTTCCAGATCCACCGCTGGGACTACGAGACCCCGATCGAGGTGACGCTGGAGGCGCTGCACGACGTGGTGAAGGCCGGCAAGGCGCGGTATCTCGGCGCCTCGTCGATGTATGCGTGGCAGTTCTCGAAGGCGCTCTACACCGCCGATCTCCACGGCTGGACCCGGTTCGCGACCATGCAGAACCACGTCAACCTGCTGCATCGCGAGGAGGAGCGCGAGATGCTGCCGCTCTGCCGCGACCAGGGGATCGCCGTGCTGCCGTGGAGCCCGCTCGCCCGCGGGCGGCTGACCCGCGACGCCGACGCCACCAGCGCGCGCCAGGACAGCGACGCCGTCGGCAAGGGCCTCTACGACGCGGCGGCCGACGCCGACCGGGCGATCATCGCCAAGGTCGCCGAGATCGCCGAGGCCCGCGGCGTGCCGCGCGCGCAGGTGGCCCTGGCCTGGGTCGCGGCCAAGCCCGAGGTCGCCGCGCCGATCATCGGCGCCGCGAAGCCCGGCCACCTAACCGATGCGGTCGCGGCCCTCGACCTCGTGCTCACGGACGACGAGATCGCGGCGCTGGAGTCGCTCTACACCCCGCATCCGATCGTCGGGTTCGCCTGATGCGCCGCCTTCTGCTCCTGCGCCACGCCAAGTCGGACCGGCCGGCGGGCGTCCCCGACATCGACCGGCCCCTCGACGCCCGCGGGCGCGAGGCCGCGCCGCGGATGGGCGCCTACCTCGCGAGCGAGGGCCTGCATCCCGACCTCGCCCTGGTCTCGCCCGCAAAGCGCACGCGGGAAACCTGGGAGGCGGTGGCCGCCTCGCTCGGCGCGGTTCCCGCGCAGATCGTCGAGACGATCTACGAGGCGCCCCCGGCATCGCTGCTCGAGGCGGTCCGCGCCGCCCCCGATTCCGCCGAGACGCTGATCCTGATCGGCCACAATCCCGGCATGGAGGCGCTGGCCGACCGGCTGGTCGGCGCCGGCCCGCGCGCGGCGCGAAGCCGCCTCGCGCAGGGCTTTCCCACGGCGGCGCTGGCGGTGATCGAATTCGATGCGGAAAGCTGGGGCGCGATCAACGGCGACGGCCGCCTGGAGCGGTTCGTGCGGCCGAAGGACCTCAGCCCGGACCTGACGGATTAAGTCATCGTCCCGAAGCCGGTTGCAGGCTCTCGGACGAAGCCGATGCTTGCGCCCGGCGCCTCAGAGATCGCCGAAGGCCAATTGCCCTTGGTTGCGCCGGGGCGCCGGGACGGTCTTCGCCTTGGCCGGGGTGCTCTTTCCCGCGGCGCGCTTCGCCGCGGGGGCCTTGCGCGCCGTCGGCTCGCCGCGCAGGCGGGCCAGGGCCTTGTCGCGGGCCACGGCCTCGGGGGCGTGCGGATCGCCGTCGAGCCACTTGCCGCGCTTGATCACCTCGTTGACCCGGCCCTGGTTCACGCCGACCTTGAAGGCGATCTCCTGCTGCGTCATGCCGGTGGAGGCGTGCAGGTCGAGGATGGCGTGGGCCAGCTCCGGCGTCATCTTCTGGCCGGTCAGGCGCCGGGCGGGCTTCACGGTGCGGATCGCGCGGTCGCGCTCGCGCAGGCGCTCCAGCAGGGCGAGCGCCATGTTCATGCCGTGCTCGCGCAGCGACTCCTCGAATTCCTTCAACGTCGCCATCGGCGAATGATCCTTGTGCGGGCGAGACCGCCCGGAACAGGGGGAGAACGTGCCGCCTTCGCATCGGTTGCGCAAGGCGTCGCGGCTGCGGCATCCCGGGATGACAGGATGCCGGCGCCGTCATCCACCGGTAAAACCGCCGCGCTGGCCCTCGCCCCGAGCCTCGGCTAAACCCGCGGACCCGCGACGCCGGCCCCGCGACAGGACACGCGACCCGCATGATCAGCCCGATCCTCACCGTTCCCGCCTCGGGGCCCGCCTCGAACGGCTCGCTCGCCGCGGCCCTGGAAGGCGGCGCGGTGCTGATGTTCCCCGATCTCGACTTCCCGTTCAGCGACTTCGAGCGGCGCTTCACCGAGCGCCCCTTCGCCGACGGCAAGGCCAAGAACGTCAACATCCGGGGCGAGGCCGCGACCCTCCGGGGCGCCGCCGGCACGCCGGAGGAGCAGGAGGCGCTGCGCCAGCTGCTGGTGCGCTACCGGGCGTTCTCCAAGGACCTGATCGCGCGCCACCTGCCGGAATACGCGAGCGGGATCAGCCTCGCCGGCACGTCGTACCGGCCCTTCGACGTCGACCGGCGCAAGATGAGCTGGCGCCGCGACGACACCCGGCTGCACGTCGACGCCTTCCCCTCCAACCCGATCGGCGAGAAGCGCATCCTGCGGGTGTTCCGCAACATCAACCCGAGCGGCCAGCCGCGCCTGTGGCGGGTGGGCGAGGATTTCGGCTCGATGGCCGACAAGTTCCTGCCGAAGCTCCCGGGCTACTCGGCCCTCTCGGCGCGGCTGCTCGCCGCCCTGCGCATCACCAAGGCGCGGCGCTCGGAATACGACCACCTGATGCTGCACCTGCACGACGCGCTCAAGCAGGACGCCGACTACCAGGCCGGCGCGCCCCAGGCCGACGTGGAGTTCCTGCCGGGCCAGACCTGGGTCACCTTCTCCGACCTCGTGATGCACGGCGCCATGGGCGGCCGCTACATGCTGGAGCAGACCGCCTACCTGCCGGTCTCCGCCCAGGCCGACCCGGACAAGAGCCCGCAGCGGATCCTGGCGCGCAAGCTCGGCCGCCCGCTCCAGTAGGCCTCCCGCCGCAAAGGACACGACACCGATGATCCTCGAAATCGCGCAGGTCGAGATCAAGCCCGGGATGGAGGCGGCGTTCGAGGCCGGCATCGCCGAGGCCGCGGAGATCTTCCGGGTCGCCGCCGGCTGCCGCAGCTTCGACGTGCGGCGCTCGGTCGAGCATCCGCAGCGCTACCGCCTGCTAATCGAGTGGGACACGCTCGAGGCCCACACTCGGGACTTCACCGGCTCGCAGCCGTGGCAGGATTACCGCGCCCTGGTCTCCCCCTGCTTCGCGAGCCCGCCGGCCGTGGAGCACACGGAACGGGTGCTGAAGGCGTTCTGAGGACGCGCGCGACGCCGACGGCCCCCTCCACCGTCATTCCGAGGCGCCGCAGGCGAGCCCGGAGTCCGGACACGCCGACGCGAAAGTCATGGGCATTGTCGGCGGCTCTGGATCCCGGGCTCTGCTTCGCAGCCCCGGAATGACGGGGTCGGAGCGGATCGAGCGCTTGCGTCGCCCGCCGCCGCCGACGATGCTCGCGCAAAGCTCGGGCGAGACAAGAAGCACATGATCCAGCGTCCCCTCCGCATCGGCACCCGCGGCAGCCCGATGGCGCTGGCCCAGACCGGCATGGTCCGCGACCGGATCGTGGCGGCCAACCCGGGTCTGGAGACCGAGCTCGTCGTCGTCACCACGGTGGCCGACAAGATCCTCGACCGGCCGCTCTCCGAGATCGGCGGCAAGGGGCTGTTCACCAAGGAGCTGGAGCAGGCGCTGTTTTCCGACGAGGTCGACGTGGCGGTCCACTCGATGAAGGACGTCGAGACCTGGCTGCCCGAGGGGCTGGTCATCGCCTGCATCCTCGCCCGCGACGACCCGCGCGACGCCTTCCTGTCGCCGCGGGCCGCCGGGCTCTCGGAATTGCCCGCGGGCGCGCGGGTCGGCACCTCGTCGCTCCGGCGCGCGGCGCAGGTGCTGATGCGGCGCCCCGACCTGCGCATCGTGCCGCTCCGCGGCAACGCCAACACCCGGATGCGCAAGCTCGAGGCCGGCGAGTGCGACGCGACGCTGCTGGCGCTCGCCGGCCTCGAGCGCCTCGGGCTGGAGGGCATGGCCCGCTCGGTGCTCTCGGTCGAGGAGATGCTGCCGGCGGTCGCGCAGGGGGCGCTCGGCATCGAGGCCCGCGCGGGCGATGCCGAGATCCACGCGCTGCTGGCGCCGCTCGCCTGCGCCCGCACCACCACGGCGATCGGCGCCGAGCGCGCGCTCCTGGCCGAGCTCGACGGATCCTGCCGCACGCCGATCGCGGCGCTGGCGCGGATCGAGGGCGACACGCTCAGCCTCGACGGCCTGCTCTTCCTCCCCGACGGCAGCCGCCACTGGGCCGCCTCGCGCTCGGGCCCGGTCGCCGACGCCGAGCGGATCGGGCGCGACTGCGGCGCGGCGATCAAGGCGGCGGCGGGCGAGGTCTACACGAAGCACCTGCAGTAGGGGCTATCCGCGACGCGCGCTTCCCTCCCCCCTCTGCGGGGGAGGGAAGGGACGGGTCGCGTCGTCCCCTTACGCCACGCTACGCTCGATCTGCTCCTCGTCGCAGATCACGCCCGCCGTGCCCTCGTATTCGGCGGCGAAGTCGTGGGCGGCCTGCACCGGGGCCGGCGCGGTGCGGTCGGCGGCGAAGGTGGCGAGGAACGAGCGCATCACGTGGCGCACGCCGGCGTCGTTGATGGTGCGCAGGTCGTCGTTGTAGTAGCGGCCGGCATTCACGTTGCTGGTGACGATGTCGTAGGCCGGGAAGTACACCGCCCGCGGGTCGCCGGAGGCGCAGGCCTCGCCGGCCGCCACCCGCAGCACCGACTTCGAGTAGCTGTTCGACTCCATCACGTGCCGGTCCATGTAGGTGGCGATCATCGGCACCGGCGAGACCGTGAGGATGATGCGGGCGGTCGGGTTCACGCTCCAGAGCCGCTCGAGGAAGCCCTGCAGGTCGGCGAGCACCTCGGCCGCGCCGGCGTTGACGCATTCGTAGAGCGCCGGATCGTAGCTGCCGCCGGCGACGCCGGGCGCGAGCGGCAGGGCGGCGCCGTCGGCGCGCCAGCGCCAGCCCTCGGTCAGGCCCAGCGTCAGCACGAACACGTCGAGGGTCTCGAACAGGCGGCGCACCTCGGCCAGATGCGCGTCGCGCGCGGCGACCACCGCGGCCTCGTCCGCGAAGCCGGCGGGCTCGACGGTGGGCCGGAACGGGTCGACGTAGCGGCCGTCCTCGCGCAGCCACGCCTTCAGCTCGGGCTCGAACCGGCCGTAGGCCCGATCGAACAGCTGCACGAACTGGCGCGTGTAATAGAGGTTGCCGTACCGGGCCGAGAAGGTGCCGAACTGGCGCGCGTCGGCCTCCGCCGGCGCGGTGCCCTCGGGGGCGGCTTCCGTCACGTAGTAGTTGAAGCCTTCCGCCCGAAGCGCCTCGGCGACGCGCTGGGCGAAGCACGATCCACCGGTGGCGACCTTGTCGGCCTGGCCGATCGCGAAGGGCGCGCGCGGCCGCGGATCGACGGCGAAGGGGGCGACGTTGGTCACGACCTTGCGCCAGAAACGCTCGGCCGGTAGACCGCTATAGGGGTTGGACGTCATCTTGTAGACCCTTCCTCCGACCTCCGGCGCAACCGCCTCGGCGACGCGCCCCGAGCTTCTTCGCCCCACCCGATGCACCCGGCGCGTAACGTGGCCCTGTCCGATCTGCCTAGGCGCGCCCGCGGCGCGTTCTCGTTGTCGCCGCCATCCTGGGCGACACCGTGGCGCGCCAAGCCCGCTGCCGATGCGGGCCGGCGCGGCCCGCGCATCGCGGTGCTCGGCAACTGCCAGGCGCGCGGCGTGGCCCAGGCGATGCGGCTGCTGGCGCCCAACAGCCCGGTGCGCTTCCTGCCGATGGGGACGCTCGGGCGCGACCACGGCGACATCGACGGGCTGGTGTCGACGCTCGCCGCCTCCGACCACGTGTTCTCGCAGCTGTTCCCGGCCGGGCTGCTCCCCGGCGGCGACATCGCGGTCCTGCGCCGGCGCGACCCGCGCACCAAGCTGTTTCCGACGATCGTGTTCTCGGCCTTCCATCCGGACATGGTCTATGCCGGCCGGGTCGAGGACCTCGCGGCGCTGAAGCTCGCGCGCTCGCCGCTCGGGCAGTACCATTCGGCGATCGCCCTGTGCGCCCACCGCCTCGGCCTCACCGCGACCCAGGCCGGGCGGCTGTTCCGCGAGGACGTGTTCCGGCGGCTCGGCTATCTCGACCAGTGGGAGCCGGCGGTCCGCGAGCTGATCGGCGGCGGGGCCACGGTCGCCTTCGGGCTCGAGCGCGAGATGAGCCGCTGGAGCCGGCGCGGCGCCTTCATGCACGTGATCAACCACCCGAAGGTCTTCGTCGTCGCCGACATCGCCCGGCGCCTGCTGGTCGAGAGCGGCTTCGCGCCGGAGCCGGTGGAGATCGAGGACTACCTCGGCGACGAGCTCGCCCGCGACGTGGTCTGGCCGGTCTATCCGCCGATCGCCGAGATCTACGGGCTCACCGGCTCGTACCTGTTCAAGACCAAGCCCCGCGGCGACGCCTTCCCGGTCCTGTACGACCTGCCCGGCTTCTTGGCGGCGAGCTTCGCCCTGTACGACGCCGCGGAGCCGAGCGACCTCGCCTGCGCGCGGGTCGAGGCCTGGATCGGCGCGCCGGAGATCGTCGCGATGTTCCGCGCCGAGGCCGCGTGAGCCGGGGCGGGTCGCGTGACGCCCCGGCGCGACCGGGCGACGATCACATCGCGGCGCGGAGCGGCTCGTCGGTGACGCCCTGCGCCATCATCCGCACCACCTGCTCGATGTCGCGGATCTGGAACGGCTTGCGCAGGTAAAGGCCGCCGCGGACGGCGCGCGGCGGCAGGCCGGGGGCGGTCGAGGTGTAGACCACCGGCCGGTCGGGATGCATCGCGCGGAAGGCCTCGGCCACGCTCCAGCCGTCGATCAGGCCGGGCAGGCGGATGTCGGTGAACAGCCAGTCGATCGTGCGGCCGCGCTCGCGCAGGATCGTCAGCGCGGCCTCGCCGCTCGACGCCTCGATGACGCGGATGCCCTGCGTCTCGCACAGCGACGCGACGATCTCGAGGAGCAGGTAGCTGTCCTCGACAATGAGCACGCTCTGGGCGGGATGCATCGGGGTGGATCCGGTCGGCAGGTTTCGCCTCAGTGGAGGCCGCGAGCGTTAACGCTTCCCTAACGCGCGCCGCCCCCGGCCCCGCATGCCCGCGCGGGCTCGCCCGCGACGCGCCGTTGTTGCGCCGCCGCAACGCGCCGGTCGAATCGACGCTTGCGCGAGGCCGGGCCGCGCGGCCGCCGCAATGCGGGTGCCTGACGGGGCCCGCGACGTCGGTCCTCGCGCCACGAGTCCTGCGTGCGCCACGACACATCGGCGGCGGGCCGGCTCCGTTGGAAACCCGGCGTCAAGCTTGATGGAACCTTCGCTTAACCCGACAGGCCTAAAGCCCAATCTCGTTTGATCGCGCGGACATCAACGCGCCGACCTGCCGCGACCCGGGACCGGGCCGGCGCACACCGTCCGCTCGTGGAGTGACAGACATGCCCCGATCCGCGCGCTTCCGCGCCGCCACCTTCCGCGCCGCCTCCCTGAGCTTCGCCCTCTGCGCTGGCCTCGCCGTCTCAGCCTGCAGCAGCGACAAGGACCTCGCCGACGCCTCCGCCTTCGGCGGCGGCGCCTCCACCCCCGGCAGCGCGCAGGACTTCGTCGTCAACGTCGGCGACCGGGTGTTCTTCGAATCCGACTCGACCGACCTGACGCCCACCGCGACCGGCACCCTCGACAAGCAGGCGGCCTGGCTGCAGCGCTACCCGCGCTACAGCTTCCTCATCGAGGGCCATGCCGACGAGCGCGGCACCCGCGAGTACAACTTCTCGCTGGGTGCCCGCCGCGCCCAGGCGGTGAACGACTACCTCGCCTCGCGCGGCATCGCCGCCGGGCGGATGCGCACCGTCTCCTACGGTAAGGAACGCCCGGTCGCGGTCTGCAACGACATCTCGTGCTGGTCGCAGAACCGCCGCGCCGTGACGGTGCTCGACCGCGGCGCCGGAAGCTGACCGCAGGCGCGACCTTCGTCGCCCGACGACCCCGCCATCCTGCCTCCACCATCCCGCGGCCTCCTCGGGCGGGCGTATCGGGGCAGGGGCGAGCGGGGGACAACACCCGCCGCGACGCGTCCGGCCGACGCGTCCGGCGCAGCTCACCCTCTCGCCACGTGTCGGCAGAGGTTGCCGAGGATGGCGGCCCAGCCGCTGCGCTGCTGCGCGATGGGGACATCGGTCTCGGGATCGAACGCGACCGTGACGCCGGTCCGGTCGCCCAACGCGGTGAACTCGACCACCGCATGACGGTCGCCGAAGGCGTGTTCGATCCGTTCGTTCGGGACGCTCCTGGTGTCGGTGCCCACGACATCGAAGCCCATGCTGCCGTCCTTCGCCGCCATGCGCGCCGTGAACGTGCCGCCTTCCCGAAGGTCGACGGTCGCCGTCGGACAATGCCAGTCGTCGGACGCAAAATTCCACTGCGTGATCCGATCCGGCATCGTGTAGTCGTCCCGGACGACGCCGACCGGCGCGGACGCCGTCGCTTCTACGATGATCCGTTCCTGCGGCATGGGGGCTTCGCATCCGGCCGTTCGGGACTTCGCGGCGGGCATCTCACACCAGGCCGGTCGTGGCGGCAACTTCCGGGGCGACGCCGCATGCGGCCGGCCCCCTAGGCCCGCCCTCGCCGTGCGGCTCGAGGGGCCCCGAGCCGGCATCGCCTTAACTTTGCCGTGCTGGAGCGCATCTGCTACCGGCCTCGCGCCGACTTTGCGCGCTCCCTGTCACGACCGGTGCCACCATGCTCCGCCGCCTGCTTCTCGCCTCCTGCGCCGTCCTCAGCCTCGCCGCCCCGGCCGCGGCGCAGGACGCCTCCGAATTCGTCGTGCGCCTCAACCGGATCGAGAACCAGTCCCGGATGATGGCCGGGCAGATCGAGACGCTGCAATACGAGAACCGGCAGCTCAAGGAGCAGCTTCGGAAGTTCCAGGAGGACGTCGAGTTCCGCCTCAACGAGAAGGGCGGCGGCAAGGCCGCGCCCGCGCCGAGCCGCGAGCCGGCCGGCGCCGTCAACGGCGGCAATCCGGGCGCCGCCCGCCCGCAGAAGCGCGGCGACGCCTTCGACCCCGAGCAGAGCCCCGGCCGCCCCGGTGCGCCGATGCAGCTCGGCGCGACCCAGCCCTCCGCCCCGGCCGCGGCGCCTGCGCCGGCAGGCGCCGCGCCGATGGCCCAGACCCGGCGCCTGCCGGAGCCGGCGATCGACGACGGCGAGGACGCGGAGGCGCGCGGCGCCCCCGGCTACGACGAGCCCGTCGACCTGTCGCCGCCCGCCCGGGTCGGCACCACCGGCGCGCTCCCGAGCCCGGCCCGCGCCCCGGCCAGCGTCGCCGCCACCGGCAGCGGGGACGCGACGAGCGACTACGAGGCCGCCGTCGGCCACATCCGCGAGAAGCGCTACGAACAGGCCGAGATGGCCTTCCGCCAGTTCATCCAGTCGCACCCGCGCGACGGCCACGTCCCGGCCGCGACCTACTGGCTCGGCGAGAGCTACCTGCAGCGCAACCGCAACCGCGAGGCGGCCGAGCAGTTCCTGAAGGTCTCGACCGACTACGCCCGCTCGCCCCAGGCGCCGGAGGCGATGCTGAAGCTCGGCGTCTCGCTCAACGCGCTGGGCGCGCGCGAGCAGGCCTGCGCGACCCTGGCCGAGCTCGACCGCAAGTTCCCCGCCGCCGGCTCGAACGTGCGCCAGAGCGTGGCGCGCGAGCAGAAGCGCGCGCGCTGCACCGCGTGAGCGACCCGCGCGACGATCCCGGTGACCGGATCCGTCGCGCCCTCGCCAACGCCCTCGCACCTTGGCTCGCCGGGGACGCGCCCGTGGTGCTCGCCGTCTCCGGGGGGCCCGATTCCACCGCCCTGATGCACGCCGCCGCCGCGTGCCGGGCCGGCGCGCTCTTCGTCGCGACGGTGGACCACGGCCTGCGCCCCGAATCCGCCGACGAGGCCCGCGCCGTCGCCCGCGCCGCCGCGGCGCTCGGCCTGCCCCACGCGACCCTGCCCTGGGAGGGCGTCCGTCCCAGTGCCGCGATCCAGGCGGAGGCGCGGGCCGCCCGCTACCGCCTGCTCGCCGCGCATGCGCGCACGGTCGGCGCACGCCTCGTGCTCACCGGCCACACCCGCGACGACCAGGCCGAGACGGTGCTGATGCGCCTGATCGCCGGCAGCGGCCCGGCGGGCCTCGCCGGCATGCGGCGGGAGCGCCCGCTCGAGCCCGGGCTGGCGCTGGCGCGGCCCTTCCTCGACATCGCCAAGGTTGACCTCGTGGCCTGGTGCGAGGCGCAGGGCGTCGGTTTCGCGCGCGACCCCTCGAACGCCGACGACCGCTACGGCCGGGTGCGCCTGCGCCGATTGCTGCCCCTGCTCGCCGCCGAAGGGTTCACGACCGAACGATTCGCAAGGATCGCGGAGCGCGCCGCCCGCGACGACGCGGCGTTGGCGGCGGCGGCGGACGCCGCTTTCCGGCAGGCGGTCTCGGCGCCGCTGTCCGTGGGAGGGCGCCGGTCTCCTGTCCCAGAAGGAGAGGGAGCCGCGCCTCTCCCTCCCCCCGCAGTGGGGGGAGGGGGTGCTGCGGCGATCGTCCCGCTCCGTCTCGACGGCCAAATCCTCGCCGCGCTCCCCGACGCGGTCGCGCTGCGCGTCCTCGACCTCGCCCTCGACCGGGCCGGCGGCACGCTGCCGCGGCGGCTGGAGCGGCTGGAGCGGCTGGTCCTCGGCGACCTGCTGCCGGCGCTGAGATCGGGGCGCGCGGTGCGGCGCACCCTGCGCGGGCTCGCCATCGCCGCCGACCCGGCCCGCCGCGTGACGATCCGGCCCGCTCCGCCCAGGCGAGGGGACGGCCTTGCCGCAGGGGCGCCCGACTTACTTGGCAAGGGGGAGGGCTCTGCCTACATTGGCTTGGCGTGCGCGGACGAACCCGCAGCGGCGGGCAGCCGGCCCACACGCCCCAGGGATTGATCGATGAACCCGAATTTTCGCAATTTTGCTCTGTGGGTCGTCATCTTCCTCCTCGTCCTGGCCCTGGTGACCCTGTTCCAGAATCCGGGTCACCGCGGCGGCGGGAGCGAGATCGCCTACAGCCAGCTTCTCAACGACGCCGATGCCGGCAAGATCCAGTCCGTCGTGATCTCGGGCCAGGACGTGTCCGGCTCCTACGTCGGCGGCGGCAGCTTCACCTCCTACGCGCCGAACGATCCGGGCCTCGTCTCGAAGCTTTCGGGCAAGGGCGTGCAGATCACCGCGCGCCCGCCGTCGGACAACACGCCCTGGTTCATCCAGCTTCTGGTGAGCTGGCTGCCGATCCTCGTCTTCATCGGCGCCTGGGTGTTCCTGTCCCGGCAGATGCAGTCGGGTGCCGGCCGCGCCATGGGTTTTGGGAAGTCG
Organism: Methylobacterium sp. J-059; assembly: GCF_022829485.1. NCBI lineage: Bacteria > Pseudomonadati > Pseudomonadota > Alphaproteobacteria > Hyphomicrobiales > Methylobacteriaceae > Methylobacterium > Methylobacterium sp. J-059. The sequence continues at coordinate 95,248 of NZ_JAKSYA010000052.1, read as the reverse complement.
AAGGCCAAGCTCCTCAATGAAGCGCACGGGCGCGTCAGCTTCGACGACGTCGCCGGCGTGGAAGAGGCGAAGGAGGATCTGCAGGAGATCGTCGAGTTCCTGCGCGACCCCCAGAAGTTCCAGCGGCTCGGCGGGCGCATCCCGCGCGGCGTGCTCCTGGTCGGCCCCCCCGGCACCGGCAAGACCCTGATCGCCCGCGCGGTGGCGGGCGAGGCCAACGTGCCGTTCTTCACCATCTCCGGCTCGGACTTCGTCGAGATGTTCGTCGGCGTCGGCGCCAGCCGCGTGCGCGACATGTTCGAGCAGGCCAAGAAGAACGCCCCCTGCATCATCTTCATCGACGAGATCGACGCGGTCGGCCGCCATCGCGGCGCCGGCCTCGGCGGCGGCAACGATGAGCGCGAGCAGACCCTCAACCAGCTGCTCGTCGAGATGGACGGCTTCGAGGCCAACGAGGGCGTGATCATCATCGCGGCGACCAACCGCCCCGACGTGCTCGACCCTGCGCTGCTGCGTCCCGGCCGGTTCGACCGCCAGATCATGGTGCCGAACCCGGACGTGACCGGCCGCGAGCGCATCCTGCGCGTCCACGTCCGCAAGGTGCCGCTGGCGCCGGACGTCGACCTCAAGGTCATCGCCCGCGGCACCCCCGGCTTCTCGGGCGCCGACCTGATGAACCTCGTCAACGAGTCGGCGCTGCTGGCCGCGCGCCGCGGCAAGCGCATCGTCACGATGCACGAGTTCGAGGACGCCAAGGACAAGGTGATGATGGGCGCCGAGCGGCGCACCCTCGTCATGACCGAGGACGAGAAGCGGCTCACCGCCTACCACGAGGGCGGCCACGCCATCGTCGCCTTCAACGTGCCAGCCACCGATCCCGTCCACAAGGCGACGATCATCCCGCGCGGCCGGGCTTTGGGCATGGTCATGCAGCTGCCCGAGCGCGACAAGCTGTCGATGTCGTTCGAGCAGATGACCTCGCGGCTGGCGATCATGATGGGCGGCCGCATCGCCGAGGAGATGACCTTCGGCCCGGACAAGGTGACGTCGGGTGCCCAGTCCGACATCGAGCAGGCGACGCGGCTCGCCAAGATGATGGTCACGCGCTGGGGCTTCTCGCCTGAGCTCGGCACCGTCGCCTACGGCGACAACAACGACGAGGTCTTCCTCGGCATGTCGATGGGCCGCCAGCAGACGGTGTCCGAGTCGACCGCCCAGAAGATCGACGCGGAGGTCCGCCGCCTGGTCGAGACCGGCCTTGAGGAGGCCCGCCGCATCCTCGCCGACAGGAAGGACGACCTCGAGGCGCTGGCGCAGGGGCTGCTCGAATACGAGACGCTGTCCGGCGACGAGATCAAGAACCTGCTGAAGGGCCGTCCCCCGGTCCGCGACGGTGGCGACGTGCCCCCGACGCCGGCCCGCGGTTCCTCGGTCCCGTCGGCCGGCCGCGGCCGCCCGAAGGAGAGCGACGGCGGCCTCGAGCCGCAGCCGCAGGGCTGAGAGCCTCACCACCGACGAACGGGAAGGGCGCCACGACGGCGCCCTTTTTCGTATGTCCAGCATCCGAGACGGACAGGCATGGGAGACGCAGCGCGGGTTTTCTCCCACCCCTCTGCGGGGGAGGGAAGAGGCGGCGTCGATTCACCGTAACGGGACGCGATCCGCGCGTGCCGTGCGATCGATGATAGGTTGCCCGCAACGTCGCGTGCCCGATGGGACGGAGAGTTTCGTGAGAAAGTATTTCGGCACCGACGGCATTCGCGGCCGGGCCAACGGGGTGATCACGCCGGAGCTGGCGCTGAAGGTCGGCCAGGCGGCGGGCCTGGTGTTCCAGCGCGGCGACCATCGCCACCGCGTCGTCATCGGCAAGGACACCCGCCTGTCGGGCTACATGATCGAGACCGCGCTCATCGCCGGCTTCACCTCGGTCGGCATGGACGTGCTGCAGCTCGGGCCGATGCCGACGCCGGCGGTGGCGATGCTCACCCGCTCGATGCGCGCCGACATCGGCGTGATGATCTCCGCCTCGCACAACCCGTTCGAGGACAACGGCATCAAGCTGTTCGGGCCGGACGGGTTCAAGCTGAACGACGCGATCGAGCGCGAGATCGAGGCGCTGATCGACGGCGAGCTGCACACCCGGCTCGCCGGCTCCATGTCGCTCGGCCGGGCCAAGCGCATCGAGAGCGTGCATGCCCGCTACATCGAGTTCGCCAAGCGCTCGCTGCCGCGCAACGTGACGCTGGACGGCCTGCGCATCGTGGTCGACTGCGCCAACGGCGCCGCCTACCGCGTCGCCCCCGAGACCCTGTGGGAGCTCGGCGCCGAGGTCATCGCCATCGGCGTCGAGCCGGACGGCTTCAACATCAACCGCGACGTCGGCTCGACCGCGCCCGCCGCCCTGGTCGGCAAGGTCCGCGAGCTGCGCGCCGACATCGGCATCGCGCTCGACGGCGACGCCGACCGGGTGCTGATCGTCGACGAGAAGGGGCAGGTCGTCGACGGCGACCAGCTCATGGCCGTCGTCGCCCGCTCGTGGAAGGAGGACGACCTCCTGACCCAGCCGGGGATCGTGGCCACGATCATGTCCAACCTCGGGCTGGAGCGCTACCTCGGCGGGATCGGCCTCTCGCTCGCCCGCACCGCGGTGGGCGACCGCTACGTGCTCGAGCACATGCGCGAGCACGGCTACAACCTCGGCGGCGAGCAGTCCGGCCACATCATCATGTCGGACTACGCCACCACCGGCGACGGGCTGGTGGCCGCGCTGCAGGTGCTGAGCGTGGTCCAGCGCAGCGCGCGGCCGGTGAGCGAGGTCTGCCACTGCTTCGACCCGCTGCCGCAGATCCTGAAGAACGTGCGCTATCGCTCCGGCGAGCCGCTGCGCGCCGACAGCGTCGTCACCGCGATCGAGCACGCCCGCGAGCGCCTGGGCAACGCCGGCCGCCTCGTCATCCGCCCGTCCGGCACCGAGCCGGTCATCCGCGTGATGGCCGAGGGCGACGACCGCGGCCTCGTCAACGACGTCGTCGACGCGGTCGTCGACGCGGTGACCCGCGCCGCGGCGTGAGCGTTTCGGCCTGAGCGATCCCGTCTTCCCTCCCCCGTGGGGGGGGAGAGACGGGCTGCGGCGACGACGCGCTTCCTGAGCCGATCTGAGAATGAACATTCATTGACGTGAGAATGAACGTTCATTACACGGGGGCGGCACGCAGGAATCCGCCATGGGCCTTTCCGTTTCCGATCCCGGCACCGCCCTCCGCCTCGCGGAGCTTCGCGCCGTGGCCACGCCGGCGAACCTCGCGCTCGTCGGGATCCTCGGGCTCGCCTGGGTCGCGCTGATCGGCTGGACCGGGGCCGGTCCCGACGGATGGCAGGCGCGGTCCTGTGCCGGGCTCGCGGTTCGTCCCGCCGCCTGCCAGGGCGTCCCGCCCGCGAAGGACGCGAGCCGCATCGTGCCCCACGTCTCGGCGGCGAGCCTCGCGCGATGAGCGCCGGCAGCGCCGTCTCGGCGCGGATCGAGCCGTCGGCCCGGCGCGAGCACATCCTGGCCGCGGCCGAGGCCTGCTTCGTGCGCAACGGCTTCCACCGCACCACGATGCAGGACCTCGCCCGCGAGGCGGCGATGAGCGCCGGCAACGTCTACCGCTACTTCGCCTCGAAGGAGGACCTCGTCCTCGGGCTCGCCGAGTGCGAGCGCGCCCGCGGCGCCCTGCTCGTGGCCGAGCTGGAGCGCGACGGCGACCGCCGCGCGGCGCTGCTCGGCATCATCACCCGCTACTTCGTCTCGATCACCCGCGAGACCGCGATCCTGCGGGTCGACATCTGGTCGGAGGCGACGCGCAACCCGGCGATCGCCGCGATGACCGCGCGGGCCGAGGCCGAGGCGCGGGGCTGGTTCGTCGAGACCTTCGCCGCCCTGGCGCGGTCCCCCGCCTGCGACCCGGCCGCGCTCTACGCCCTACTCGGCCCCCTGATGAAGGGGATCATCGTCGACCGGGCGCTGCTGCCCGGCTACGACCCGGCCGCCGCCGTCGCCCAGCTCCTCGCCCTGCTCGATGCGGGCCTCGACGGGCGCCTTCCCCTCGCCTCGACGCCCGCGGAGACCGGCCGATGACCGTTCGCGCCCATCGCCTCGGCCTCGCCGCCCTGGCCCTCGTGCTCCCCCTGTCCCTGCCGGCACGGGCCGAGACCGCCCCGGCGCCCGCCGCGGCGAGCCCCGCGCCCGCGGTCAGCGTGGTCGAGGCGGCGCGCCGCGAGATCGTCGAGAGCGTGGTCGTCACCGGCACGCTGGTGCCGCGCGACGAGATCCTGGTGACGCCCGAGATCGACGGCTACCGCGTCACCGAGGTCCTGGTCGAGGAGGGCGCGCGCGTCGCCCGCGGCCAGGTGCTCGCCCGCCTGTCGCACGACCTGATCGACCGCCAGCTCGCCCAGCAATCCGCCCTGGTGGACAAGGCCACCGCCGCCGTCCCGCAGGCCGAGAGCACCATCGAGCAGGCGGAAGCCGCCGCCGTCGAGGCGCGCCTCGCGTTCGACCGCGCCAAGCAGCTGATGCAGACCGGGAACGGCACGGCGGCGATCCTGGAAGGGCGCACCTCCACCCTGCGCCAGGCCGAGGGCAAGCTCGCCTTCGCCCGCAACGGCCTGGTCATCGCGAAGGCCGAGCTGGCCCAGGCGAAGGCGGTGCGCGACGAGCTGGAGCTGCGGCTCGCCCGCACCGAGATCCGCGCGCCGGAAGCCGGCATCGTCAACCGCCGCACCGCGCGCGTCGGCATCACCGCCTCGTCCGCGGCCGAGCCGCTGTTCCGCCTGATCGCCCGGGGCGAGATCGAGCTCGAAGGCGAGGTCGTCGAGACCAAGCTGCCGCTGCTGCGGGAGGGCCGCCCGGCCTGGATCGAGATCGGCGCGGGCGCACGCGTCCAGGGCAGCGTCCGCGCGGTCTACCCGGAGGTCGACCGGGCGAGCCGGCTCGGCAAGGTCCGCGTCCGGCTCGAGGCCGACCCGCGGCTGCGCATCGGCACCTTCGCCCGCGGCGCGGTCGAGATCGCCCGCACCCGCGGCGTCGCCGTTCCCCAGGCCGCGGTGCTCTACGGCGGCCCGGCGCGCAGCAGCGTCCTCGTGGTCGCCGGCGACACGGTCGAGGCCCGCCAGGTCCGCACCGGCCTGTCCGACGACGACGACATCGAGATCCGCAGCGGGCTCTCCGAGGGCGAGCGCGTCGTCGCCCGCGCCGGCAGCTTCCTGCGGGACGGCGACAAGGTCCGCCCCGTTCCGCTGGCGGCCGTCGCCCCGGCCGTGGCCGAGGCGCCGTCGCCCGAGGCGAGCGCCGACGCCGGCGTCCCCTGAGCCGACGCCGCCCCGCCAAGTGATGCAGAAGGAACGGGCCGCCCGATGCGCCTGAACGTCTCGGCCTACGCGATCCGCAACCCGATCGGGCCGCTGGTCCTGTTCCTCGTGCTGATCGTGCTCGGCCTCGTCAGCTTCCGCGGGCTCGCGGTGACGCGGATGCCGAACGTCGACGTGCCGATCGTCTCGGTGGCGATCACGCAGTCGGGCGCGGCGCCCTCCGAGCTCCAGACCCAGGTCACGAAATGGGTCGAGGACTCGATCGCCGGCGTGCGCGGGGTCAAGCACATCACCTCGGCGATCACCGAGGGCTCGTCCGTCACCACCGTCGAGTTCCGGCTCGAGGTGAACACCGACCGGGCCGTCAACGACGTCAAGGACGCGGTCTCGAAGATCCGCATCAACCTGCCGCGCACCATCGACGAGCCGGTGATCAGCCGGGTCGAGATCGCCGGCCTGCCGATCCTGATCTACGGCGTCACCGCGCCGGCGATGACGCCCGCCGACCTGTCCTGGCTCGTCGAGGACAGGTTCGCGCGCATCCTCCAGGGGGTAAAGGGCGTCGGCGGCGTCGAGCGGGTCGGGGGCGTGGCGCGCGAGATGCGCATCGAGCTGCAGCCCGACCGGCTGCTGGCGCTCGGCATCACCGCGGCCGACGTCAACCGGCAGGTGCGCCTGACCTCGGCCGACATGGCGGGCGGGCGCGGCGAGGTCGGCGGGCGCGAGCAGTCGATCCGGACGCTGGCCGCCTCGCGGACGCTCGCCGGCCTCAAGGCCACCTCCATCGTCCTGCCCGGCGGCCGCAAGGTGCGCCTCGCGGATCTGGCCACCGTGCGGGACGCGATCGAGGAGCCGCGCACCTTCGCCCGCTTCGACGGCCGGCCGGTGGTCGCCTTCGCGGTCTCGCGCGGCTCGGGCGCGAGCGACGCCGAGGTCGCCGCCGGCGTCGAAAGGAAGATCTCGGAGTTCGCGACCAGCTACCCCGACGTGAAATTCGAAAGGATCGACTCCTCGGTCTCGGCCACGATCGGCTCCTACGATTCGGCGATGCACACCCTGATCGAGGGCGCGGCGCTCGCCGTGCTGGTGGTGTTCCTGTTCCTGCGCGACTGGCGCGCGACGCTGATCGCGGCCTTGGCGCTGCCGCTCTCGGTGTTCCCGACCTTCTGGGCGATGGACGCGCTCGGCTTCACCCTGAACGGCATCAGCCTGCTGGCGATCACCCTGGTGACCGGCATCCTGGTCGACGACGCCATCGTCGAGATCGAGAACATCGTCCGCCACATGCGGATGGGCAAGTCCGCCTACCGGGCGGCGATCGAGGGCGCCGACGAGATCGGGCTCGCCGTCATCGCCATCACCGCGACCCTGATCGCGGTGTTCGCGCCGGTGTCGTTCATGCCGGGGATCGCCGGGCGCTACTTCATCCAGTTCGGGCTCACCATCGCGGTCTCGGTGTTCATGTCGCTGCTGGTCGCGCGGCTGATCACGCCGATGCTCGCGGCCTACTTCCTGCGCGACCACGCCCACCACGCGGAGCGCGAGGGGCCGGTGATGCGCGCCTACGGCTGCCTCGTCGGCTGGTCGGTGCGCCACCGGGTGGTCACCCTCCTCGTCGGGCTGGCCCTGTTTGCCGGCTCGCTCGCCTCCACCGGCCTGCTGCCCTCCGGCTTCGTGCCGAAGCAGGACAACGCCCGGACCCTGTTCATGCTCGAGCTGGCGCCGGGCGCGCGGCTCGCCGACACCATCGCCGTGTCCGACCGGGTGGTCGCGCGCATCCGCGCCCTGCCCGAGGTGGTCTCGGTCTTCGTCGACGGCGGCCGGCAGGTCGGCGGCAAGCGGGAGACGCGGCTGGCCACGCTCACCGTCAACCTGACGCCGAAGAACGCCCGCGCCCAGTCGCAGGCCGCCGTCGAGACCGAGATCGCCGGGCTGATCGCGCAGGAGCCCGACATCCGCTCGTGGTCCCTGCGCGACTCGGGCCAGCGCGACCTCGCCCTCGTGGTCGGCGGCCCCGATGCCGGCGTGGTGGCCGAGGTCGCCGCCAGGCTCCAGCGCGACATGGCCGCGATCCCCCACCTCGTCGCGGTGATGTCGACGGCGCCCCTGAACCGCACCGAGGTCCGCATCCGCCCGAAGCCCGGCGTCGCGGCCGATCTCGGCGTCTCGACCGACGCCATCGCCGAGACGGTGCGGGTCGGAACGATCGGCGACATCGGCCTGAACCTCGCCAAGTTCAACGCCGCCGACCGCCAGATCCCGATCCGGGTGCAGCTGCCCGACAGCGCCCGCGGCACGGTCTCGCGGCTGGAGAACCTGAAGGTGCCGGCCAACAACGGCACCGCGGTGCCGCTGGCGGCGGTGGCCGACATCGAGCTCGACCAGGGCCCGGGCGCGATCGACCGCTACGACCGCGTCGTGCGCGTGGCCGTGGAGGCCAACATGGAGGGCTCGGACGCGCTCGGCTCGCTGATCGCCCAGGCGCTGGAGACGCCGACCGCCAAGAGCCTGCCGCCGGGCGTCACCATCCGACAGACCGGCGACGCCGAGATCATGGGCGAGGTCTTCTCCGGCTTCCTCCTGGCGATGGGCGCCGGCATCATGATGGTGTACGCCGTGCTCGTGCTGCTGTTCGGCTCGTTCCTGCAGCCGCTGACGATCCTGTTCTCGCTGCCGCTCTCGATCGGCGGCGCGATCCTCGGCCTGCTCGTGATGAGCATGCCGATCTCGATGCCGGTGGTGATCGGCATCCTGATGCTGATGGGGCTGGTGACCAAGAACGCGATCATGCTGGTGGATTTCGCCGTCGAGGAGATGGGACGCGGCGTCGATCCCGTCACCGCGATCGTCGAGGCCGGCCGCAAGCGTGCCCGCCCGATCGTGATGACGACGATCGCCATGGCCGCCGGCATGGTGCCCTCCGCGATGGCGCTCGGCGTCGGCGGCGAGTTCCGCGCGCCGATGGCGGTCGCGGTGATCGCCGGGCTGATCGTCTCGACCCTGCTCTCGCTGGTCTTCGTGCCGGCGGTGTTCCTGCTGATGGAGGGCTTGAGCCGCGTCCTCGGACGGGTGCTCGGCCGCTTCGTCGGCGCCCGCGACGAGGCCGGCACCGCGCCCGCGGCCCATCCCTCCCCTTCCCCCTGAGGAAACCGAATGACCGTCATGTCCGCCCGCGTCTCGACCTTCGCCCTCCTCGGCCTCGCCGCCGCCTCCGCCCTCGGGGCCAGCCCGGCGGCCGCGGCCGACCCCACCGGCACCTGGTTCACCGAGGACGGGCGCGCCCGGGTGCGGACCGAGCATTGCGGGCCGGGCGGCGCGAACCTGTGCGGCTACGTCGTCTGGGGCTCGAAGCCGCTGGGCGAGGACGGCAAGCCGAAGATCGACCGCTACAACCCCGACCCGAAGCGGCAGGCCCGGCCGCTCCTCGGCCACCAGATGATCCTCGGCCTGAAGCGCAACGAGGAGGGCCGGTTCGTCGGCAAGATCTACAACGGCGACAACGGCAAGTCCTACGACGTGACGATCTGGAGCGAGACCCCCGCCGAGCTGTCGGTGAAGGGCTGCCTGATCTCCGTGCTGTGCCAGACCCAGACCTGGACGCGGGTGGGCGACGTGGTGCCCGGCCAGCTCACCGCCGCGACCGACACCCCCGGCGGCCCGCGCTCGGACCCGGAATGGGCGGGGAAGCCCGGAGCCGCGCCGAAGCCCGCGGCCGCCAAGCCGGCGGGTGCGACCGCGCCGAAGTAGCGGCGCGGCGTTCTGGCGAACGCGCCTCGCCCCAAACTACCCCCTCATCCTGAGGTGCGGCCGCGCGGCGGCCGCCGCGAAGGAGCCTTCCAGTGGTCGCGCGATCCCCGGGAGCCTCCTTCCAGGCGTCCGCTTCGCGCAAGCACCTCAGGATGAAGGCGCGGGCGGGACGAGTGGCCGGAAGTTCCCGAGAACGGGGCCGCTGTCCGCGGCGGGTCAGCCGGTGGTTCCCGGCACGCGGGTCGATCGCGAGTTGAGCGTGCCGTGGCTTTCGGCCAGCGCCCGCGTCGCCGCCGCGACCGCCGCCGCGCCGTCGTCGAAGCCGCGCGTGGCCAACGCCGCGGCGAGGCCGTCGAGGGCGGCTTCGAGCTCGCGGGTCAGCACGTGCTCGCCGAGGGCGGAGAGCGAGCGCTGGGCGATGCCGGCGAGGCGGTCGGCCGTCGGCGCGGCGACGTGGCCGAGCAGGATCGCCAGGCTGTCCATCGCCTCGGCGAGGGTCTGGCACTGGATCGATTCCGAGGCGACGACGATCACCGCCTCCAGCGCATCGGTGGCCGCGGTCGGGGCGTGGTCGGCCAGGATCACGTGCGCGCCCAGTGCCTCCGGCGGGTCGACCTCGCCGGGGCTCCAGCGGGCGACGATGTCGCGCAAAGCCAGGAGCACGACGCGGCCGGGGCTGGGGTTCGACTTCGCGGTCGAGACCGAGGTCCAGGCGATGGTCGCGAGCTGGTGCAGGCCGTAGCCGGCATCGTGCCCGAGGTCGCGCCCGTCGTCGAAGGTGAGCGCCCGCCCGCACGCGGCCTCGACCGCCTCCCGCGCTTCCGCTTCCAGCACGAAGCCCGGCCGGGCCCGGATGTCGAAGAGCGGGTCGCCGAGCGCCCGGAAGGTGCCGACCGGAACCCGCATCCGAACCTCGACGGCGTCCGGCGCGGCGCGCGCGATCGCCGCCTGGATCCGGTCTGCGTCGAGGCCGACGACGTAGCCGCGCTCGGTCGCGCGCACCACCGCGCGGACGTCCCAGCCCGGCCGGGGCGTCCGGCGGGTGCGCGCGAGCAGGCGCTCGTCGTCGGCGCGGGCCTCGAGGATCTGCTCGTGGATGAACTGGACGATGCGCTCGGGCCGCATCTGATCGATGGTGTTGTAGAGCATCACGATGACGAGGCAGAGGGCGAAGGTCGTCATTACCAGCGCCAGGCTCGTGCCGAAGACCGGCCGGTGGAACTCGGTGTTGGTCACCAGGGTCATCAGCACGAAGACCGACAGGCCGACGAAGTAGCCGAAGTAGAACTGGTTGGTGCGCCTGGCCATGAACTGGTCGGTGACCTGCGCGGTGAGCGAGGCCGCGCCCTGCTGCACGGCGATGAGCAGCAGCGAGAAGGTGATCGACGTCACGGTGATGATGCTCGACGCCACGGTGGTGAGCAGGCCGCCGAGCGCGGCGCGGTCTCCGAGCAGCGCGCCGAGCCAGCGGAAGCCCGTGGGCGCCGCGCCGCCGGACCACGAGCGGTCGGCGAGGTAGACCAGCGCATTGAGCCCGACGAAGCCGACGATCGTCGCGAGCGGCAGTGCCAGGAACTGCCGGAAGGACCGCCGGACGGCGGCGACGACGCGGTTCGGGACCGTCTCGATGGCTGGCATGGTGGGTGGCGTCGCTCCTGTGTGCCCCCCCTATACGGACATCGACCCGAAAAGGACCGGCCGAAGCGCGAGAGCGACGGAAGCGGTCGCGCCTCAGGATGAGGGCGGTGGCTGGATCGCGGCCAAGGCCGTCGGCGACGGCCAAGATCGCCTCCTCGAAGGCGCCCTCAGGCGGTGCCCGCCAGCGCCGCGGCGTAGATCGCGCGCGCGTCGGCGCGGGTCACCGTCCGCGGGTTGTTCACCAGGAGCCGCGTCTGCTTCATCGCGTCGTCGGCGAGGCGGTCGAGGTCCGTCTCTGCGATGCCGACCGCCGCGAGCGAGGCCGGGACGCCGCAATCGCGGCAGATCGCGGCGAGCGCCGCGACGAAGCGGTCGGCCGCCTCCGCCGCCGGCCGGTCGCGGGCGTCCGGGTCGAGGATCGGCGCGAGCTCGGCGTAGAGCGCCCGCGCCTCCGGCAGGTTGAAGCGCAGCACGCCCATCAGCACCAGCGCGTTCGAGAGCCCGTGCGGCACGTGGAACAGCGCGCCGATCGGGTAGGCGAGCGCGTGCACCGCCGCCACCGGCGCGTTGGCGAAGGCCATGCCGGCGAGCATCGACCCGAGCAGCATCCCGGAGCGCGCCTCGACATCTCCGCCGTCGGTGCAGGCGATCCGGATATGGCAGGCGAGCAGCCCCAGGGCCTGCCGGGCGAGGCCGTCGGAGATCGGGTTCTTGCGGTGGCGGCTGGTATAGGCCTCGATCGCGTGCACCATCGCGTCGATGCCGGTGGCCGCGGTGACGGCGGCGGGCAGGCCCAGCGTCAGCTCCGGGTCGAGCACCGCCCAGTCGGGCAGCAGGCGCGGGGCGACGACGCCTTTCTTCTCTTGCGTGGGCGTGGTGACGATGGCGATCGGCGTCACCTCCGATCCGGTGCCGGCGGTGGTCGGCACCAGGATCAGCGGCAGGCGCTCGCCCGTGGCGAGGCCGACGCCGTAGATCGCGTCCAGGGCGTCGTCCGAGCGGGCGAGGTAGGCCACGAGCTTGGCGGTATCGAGCGCCGAGCCGCCGCCGATCGCGAGCACCAGCTCCGCGCCCGACGCCCGCGCGAAGGCCGCGGCGGTCTCGACCACGTGGCTCGGCGGGTCCGCGACCACGTCCGCGAACACGTCGATGCGGCAGCCGGCCTGCGCCAGCGCCGCCTCGGCCGCCCGCGTCAGCCCGGCGGCGCGCACGCCCCGGTCGGTCACCAGCAGGATGGTTCGCGCGCCGAACTTGGCGACCAGCTCGGGGATCTTGCCCGCCGCCCCGGCCTCGAACAGCAGGTTCGGCGTGGTCTGGAACAGGAACGGGTTCATGGCCGGGAGCCTCGGCGGACGGATGTTTCGCCGCGCCAGCCTAACCGCTCGGCGCGCGATCGCCAGCGGCGACCCGGGATGCCGCGTCGGGGCGCTTCGGCCTCACCAGACCACCGCCTGCCCGTCGCGGCGCGGGTCGCTGGCGGCGGCGTAGCCTTCGACGCCGGGGTCGCCCATCCGCCAGATGAACTGGCCGGCGCCGAAATCCTGGTAGCTGTCCCGGATCACCGCGACCCGGTGGCCGCGGGCGACGAGGCCGTCGAGCGTGTCCGCCGGCATCGCGGATTCGGCGTTGATCTCGAGGCCCTGGTTGAAGCGCCAGCGCGGGGCGTCGCAGGCGGCTTGCGGGTTCTGGGCGTGGTCTATCATCCGCACCAGCGTCTGCACGTGGCCCTGCGGCTGCATGTTGCCGCCCATCACGCCGAAACTCATCACCGGGGCGCCGCCCTGCGTGAGGAAGCCGGGGATGATGGTGTGGAACGGGCGCTTGCCCGGCGCCACGCAATTCGGGCTCGCTTCGTCGAGGACGAAGCCGTAGCCGCGGTTCTGCAGCGACAGGCCCCACTCCGGCACCACCACGCCGGAGCCGAAGCCCATGAAGTTCGACTGGATGAAGCTCACCATCATCCCGGATTCGTCGGCGGCGGTGAGGTAGATCGTGCCGCCGCGGACCGGGTTGCCGGCGCCGAAATCCTGCGCGCGGCGCGGGTCGATCAGCTTGGCGCGGGACGCGAGGTAGGCGTCGTCGAGCATCGCCTCGGGGCTCACCCGCATCGCGGGCCCGTCGGCGACGTGGGCGTAGGTGTCGGCGAAGGCGAGCTTCATCGCCTCGATCTGCAGGTGCTGCGCCTCCGCCCCGTCCACCGCCATCCCGTCGAGGTCGAAGCTCTCGAGGATGCCCAGCGCGATCTGCGCGGCGATGCCCTGCCCGTTCGGCGGGATCTCGTGCAGCGTGTAGCCGCGGTAGTCCTTGCGCGTCGGCGTCACCCATTCCGGGCGGTAGGCGGACAGGTCCGCCACCGTCATCGCGCCGCCGTTCGCGCCCGCGTGCCGCGCCATGGCCTCGGCGATCTCGCCCTCGTAGAAGGCTTTGCCCTTCGTCTCGCCGATGGCGCGCAGCGTCCGCGCGGCGGCCCTGAGCGTCACCAGCTCGCCGACATCCGGCGCGCGGCCGCGGGGCAGGAAGAACTCGGAAAAGCCCGGCTGGCGCACGAGGTCGGGGACCGCTGCCGCGGCGGCCCATTTCTGCTGCACCACGATCGGCGCGAGGTAGCCGCGCTCGGCGATCTCGATGGCCGGCTCCAGCAGGTCGGCGAAGGGCAGCTTGCCGAAGCGCTCGGACAGGGCGACCCAGGCGCCGACGGCGCCCGGCACCGTCACCGAATCCCAGCCGCGCATCGGCGGCCGCGTGGCCGGGCCGTATTTCCGGGCGAAGTAGTCCGGCGTCCAGGCGGCCGGCGCCCCGCCCGAGGCGTTCAGGCCGTGCAGTTCCTGGCCGTCCCAGAGGATGCAGAAGGCGTCCGAGCCGAGCCCGTTGCTGCACGGCTCGGTCAGCGTCTTCGCCGCGGCGGTGGCGATCGCCGCGTCGACCGCGTTGCCGCCCTTCCACAGCATCCGCATCCCGGCCTGCGCCGCCAGCGCGTGCGAGGTCGCGACCACGTTGCGGCCGAACATCGGCATGCGGATCGAGGGATAGGCGGAGGTCCAGTCGAAGGTTTGCGACATGTCGGGTCAGCTCACTGAGGGTCGGCGCGTGACGTCCGGGTTTCGATAAGGGGTCATCCCTTGTCCGGGGCCGAGGGCGAAGCCCGGTCGGTTCGTCGGGCTTCGCCCGACCCCCGCCGAAGGGACGATCCCATCGGACTTCCCTTCGTTGCGACGCAGGATTCGTGCGCGGATCAGCGCGCCTGCATGCGCAACGCGCCGTCGAGGCGGATGGTCTCGCCGTTGAGCATCGGGTTGCGGACGATCGCCAGCACGAGGTCGGCGTATTCCTCCGGCCGGCCGAGGCGGGCGGGGAAGGGCACCGCGGCCCCCAAGCTGTCCTGGACGTCCTGAGGCAGGCCGAGCAGCATCGGCGTGCCGAAGATGCCGGGCGCGATCGCGCAGACGCGGATGCCGAGCGGCGCGAGCTCGCGGGCCGCCGGCAGCGTCAGCCCGACGATGCCGGCCTTCGAGGCGGCGTAGGCGGCCTGGCCGACCTGTCCCTCGTAGGCAGCGATCGAGGCGGTGGAGACGATCACCCCACGCTCGCCCCCGTCGAGGGGATCGAGCCCGGCGGCGCCCGCCGCCACCAGCCGCATCAGGTTGAACGAGCCGACGAGGTTGACCTGGATCACCCGGACGAAGCCGTCGAGCGAGGCCGGGCCGTCGCGCCCGACGATGCGGGCGGCCGGCGCGATGCCGGCGCAGTTGACGAGGATGCGGGCGGGACCGTGCGCCTCGGCCGCCCGCGCCACGGCGGCCTCGGCGCTCGCCGCGTCCGCCACGTCGCAGGCGATGCCGATCCCGCCGAGCGTGGCGGCTCGAGCTTGCGCCGCCGCCCCGTCGAGGTCGAGCAGCGCCACCCGCGCGCCGGCCTCGGCCAGCGCCTGCGCCGTCGCCGCCCCGAGCCCGGAGGCCCCGCCCGTCACGATCGCCGAGAGACCCTGGATCCGCATCGCCCGCTCCCGCCAAGCCCCGCGCGCGCGGCGCGGAGCCGGATGTCTAGCGGAACGAGCGGCGGGCGGAAGAGGCCGGCGCAACATGCTTTTCCCTCCCCCGCAGAGGGGGGAAGGGCGGCAGGTCCCCGTTCGGGTCGGGCGCGCTTCGAAAGCCGCCTCAGCGCGGCGGCGGCTCGTTGTACATCGGAACGTTGTCGTTGCGCGGCAGGTAGGCGCGCACGACCGGGCCGTAGACGCGCGGCCCGGCATAGGCGCCGTACCGGCGGTCGAGGCCGGCCGGGGGGAGGGGGCGATGCGCGAGGCGGCGCGGCGCGACGCGCGGGGCCGCCTCGGCGTAGCCCGGCCCCTCGGCCGCGGCGGGGCCGGCGAGCGACAGCGTCGCCAGCAGGCCCGCGAGGGCGGCGAGGGGGAGCGAGATCCGAACGGGCATCGGGGTCATCCGGCGCGAGGGAAGGCGGTCGGCGGCTTGCCGGTCAGAACTTGACGGCCGCGCCGCCGCGGACGGTGTTGAGGTTGGCCCTGTGCCCGTCGAAGTCGTTGAACAGCACGTACTGGTATTCGGCGCGGAGCAGGATGCTCGGCGTGATCGCGTATTCGAGACCGCCGCCCAGAGCGACGCCGCCGACCGTCTTGGTCTTCGACTTGCTGACATAGGTGGAGTAGGGGACGCCCGTCGTGGGATCGGTCTGGCTGAACGTTCCGGCACGATAACCGAAGTTCTCGACGTAGGCCGGCTTGCCGACCGTCAGAGCCTGGTTAGCGTTGTAGGTGGTGGCGTTGTATCCCGAATCCTCAATGAACACGCCGTCCGCGATGCGGGCGCGACCGATCGCGAAACCGCCCGTTACGTAAGGCAGAAGGTTGCCGAAGGCGTAGCCTGCGCGCGCGCGGATTGTCCCGAAATCGTTGATCTTGGTGCTCGAGGCGCCGTTCAGGCTGACCGTCTCGAGATAACCGAGGCTGTTGGTCTTGAAACGGGAGATGCCGTCCGAAGACGAGCCGCTGCGCCCGAAGCTGGTGTAGTCGACTTCGATACCGAGGACGACGTCGTCGAACTGGACATTGTAGCCGGCGTACCCGCCGAAGCTCACGTCGCCCACGCGTCTGGGCTTCGACGTTAACAGGTTGGAGGCGCCGAAGTCCGACTCGGCAGTCGAGTTGTGCGTCTGCTGGATGATCAACGGCTGATACGACCTCTGGAACCCGAGCGCGGCCGAGCTGTACCCGCCGTGCCCGCCGACATACACGCCGCTCCAGTCGATCGCCGTGACCGCGACCGGCGGGTCGTAGTCGGGGCCGCGGAGGAAATCGTAGTCGAGGTCGGCGGCGCGGGCCGTGGTCGGGCCGGCCAGGCACAGGGCGGCAAGAAGTGCGCGGGAAGTCTTACGCATCGCGGTCGTCCTCGGGGCGGCAACACGACCGCACTACGAAACCTGTTCTCTCTTGATAGGAGAGTAACCTTAATGGCTGGTTTCGATATCGGCCGGCGTGCCGTGCCAATGCGGGGACGCGACGCGAAAACCGGAACGAAGACGGGATTTTACCGCACGTCCGCGCCCGGTGACCGGGCCGAGGCTTCGATCCGCGGATCGCGACGCCACCCCGACCGCCGACGCCCGTCGCTTCGGGCGTCGGCTCGCCCGCCGTGCCGCGGACGAGCGCCGGCATATGACGGTCGCGAGGTGGGAAATCCGATACCGCCCGGGGGCGGTCACGCCCCCGATCCAGCCATCTCTCCGCAGGGCAAGGGGCCGCGCGAGGCCCGCGGCCGCTTCGCGTCCGTCGGCGATCGCCCGGTCGCGGATCAGTTGCCGTAGGCGCTGCCGCCGAGGCCGGCGAGGCTCGGGCCGCTGCCGAAGCCGCCGAGGTCGTAGCGCAGGCCGAGGCGGAACTCGTTGGCGGCGATGTCCTTCAGCCGCGTGCCGGCGTTGTAGGCGTCGAGCCCGCTCTTGGCGTTGCCGAAATCGACGTAGCGATAGGCCGCGTCCAGGCTGAAGCCGCCGCCGATCGCGTAGGAGACGCCGCCGGTCAGCGCCCAGGCGAGCGAGGCGACCGAGCGGTTCGGGCGCGCCACGGCGGTGCGCAGGCCGGTGCCGGGGTTGCCGTCGCAGGCGTCGACCGTGCAGGTGGTCTGGGTGTAGCCGCGCGCCACGCCCATGTCCGAGACGCCGATGCCGGCGCCGACATAGGGCGTCAGCCCCCACCAGGTGCCGAGGTCGGCGTAGACGTTGACGAGGGCGGTGAGCGCGGAGACCTGCGCCGCCTCGACGTTGTAGCCGGTGGCGAAGTTCGAGCGCGAGGAGGCGGCGCCGTAGCGGGCCGGCTCGCGCTGGTCGACGGTCGCGTCGACGCGCAGCCACGGGGTGATCCGGTAGCCGACGCCGCCGCCGTAGCCGGCCGCATCGCTCAGGCGCAGGCCGACGAGCGGCGGCATGCCCGGGTCGTTCGCGTCCGCCCGGGTGTCGTCGTGCGGGCGCGCGTAGGCCGATTCGGTGAAGTCGGCCCGCAGGTACCAGCCGCCGCCGACCGCGACCGGCGGCGCCATCGGCGGGGGCGGGGGCAGCAGGTCGGCGGCCTCGGCGCGGCCGATCCCGAGGAGAAGCAGCGCCGCGGCGGCGAAGCGGCGTTCGAGCGCAGCCATGGGGAAAGTCCTCACGCAAGATCAACGGTTGCATCCCGTAGGACGACTTGACGAGGACCCTAAACCCCAAATCTTGTGAACGGCTTAACCGTATTTCTCGGTCCGTGGCGTGCGTCTCGACCCTGAAACGAAAGGAGACGGCGCGGATCGGATCCGCGCCGTCTTCGATGTCGAGGCCGTGCAGGTTCGGTACGTGTCTCAGTACTTGCGGACGAGCGGGCCCGGGGCCGGCTGATAGTCGGGCACCAGCGGCGGCAGCGGCGCGGCGACGAGGCCGCCGAGCAGGTAGCGCACGCCGATCTTCACGTCGTGGGCCTCGATGTCCTTAATCTTCACGCCGGCTCCGGCCTCGCCGCAGCAGGTGGAGAAGCTGGCGCCGGTCGAGGCGTGGCCGAGGTTCAGGTAGCGATAGGCGAGCTCGACCTTGAACGCGTCGGTGACGTTGTAGGCGAGACCGGCATGGAGCGCCCAGGCGAAGCTGCCGGTGGTCTTGTCCTTGTACGACTTGGTCGTCGCCTGGCTGTTGTAGACCGGCGTCGCGTTGCCGTTCGCGTCGACCGTGTAGGTCGGGGTGTAGTTGTAGGTCGGCGGGGCGCAGGGGCAGCCGCCGTATTGCGGGTTGCCGTAATCGTAGGCGTAGGTCGGGCTGGTGAACTGGCCGTTCGTGCCGTAGCCGGAGACGTGGTTGAAGGCGTAGCCGGCGCCGGCGCCGATGAACGGCGTGATGCCGTACCAGGTGCCGAGGTCGAAGTAGGCGTTGGCGAGGACGACGGCCGAATCGAAGTGGCCGCTCGACTTGTTGATGCCGTACGAGCCGACGCCGTTGTCGTAGTCGGGGCCCCTGTAGTACTCGCTGCCGCGCAGGCCGGTGGAGTAGCGGTACTCGCCGGTCACGTCGCCGCGCAGGAACGGGGTGAACTGGTAGCCGACGCCGACCCCGGCGAAGCCGCCGCCGCCGACCTCGTTGCCGTAGGAGCGGTTCGCCTCCGGGTAGCCCGCATAGTCGTAGGACGTGCTGTACTTCGCCCGGTCGTAGACGCTGGCCCCGACGTCGCCGCGCAGGTACCAGCCACCGCCGACCTCGATCGGCGGGGCATAGGGCGGCGGGGGCGGGGGCGGCAGCAGGTCGGCGGCTGCGGCCAGTGAGGGCGCGCCGACGCTCGCCGCGAGCGTCAGGGTGCGCACCAAAGCGACGAGCTTGGAGCGGGCCATAAGAATTCCTTCACGCTTAAATGTGCCGGAAGCTTTCGGTGCCGGCTCTGGTGACCTCCCGGACCATGGCGGCAAGGTCTTAAAGCTGGCTTAACGTTAAAACTTAGCGTTATGGATTGTTTGAGGTGCGCAATCCTACACGTCCCCGATGCGGTCCTGCGGACACAATCGCCGTTCCGGGCGTTGCCTGCACAGCCTCCACCGAGCGAGATCGACATGACGCGCCTGTTCATCGCCGACGTCCGGACCCCGTCCGGCCCGCGCCCCCTGGTCACGGTGCGCGCGGCCTCGGAGGCCGAGGCGCTGCTGTTCCTCGAGGCGCACTACCCCGAGGACCGGATCGAGGCGGTGGCCGAGCCGGGCGAGTGGGTCAGCGATGCCGCGACCGGATCGAACCCCGGCGACGTCCGCGAGCATCCCGGCAGCACCTGGCCGACCAGCCTGTCGCGGGCGCCCGCCGGGCCCTGAGCGGTGCTGCCGGAGGACGTGCGCGCCCTCGCGCTGATGCTGCCGGAAGCGATCCCCGGCGCGCACAAGGGCAACCCGGATTTTCGCGTGGGCGGCCGGGTCTTCGCGACGCTGTGGACCGAGGAGGACCGGCTGGTGCTGCGGCTGTCGCCGGAGGACCAGGAGCGCCTGCTGGAGGCCGAGCCGGACCTGTTCTCGGCCATCGACGGCGCCTGGGGCCGCCGCGGCTGGACCAACCTCGACCTCGACGCCTGCGAGGAGGAGATTTTGCGGGACGCCCTGCTCGCCGCCTGGCGCGCCACGGCGCCGGCCGGGCTGGTCTCGGTCTACGAGCCGACGGCGTGAGGGCGGCCGCTCCGCGAGCCGGTGCTGAGCGCCGCCCGCTTGCGTCATTCGGCCCGGCGCCGTGGTGGTGATCGGGACGGCCCGGCGGCCCGTCGATCGCCGGGCGGGTCGTCGGGCTCGCCTCAGGCCTCGGCGAGCAGCTTGGCCGCGAACGCACCGAGCATGCCGCCCATCAGCCAGCGCTGCGCCCGCATCCAGGACGGGCGCCGGGCGAGGCCGGCCGCCAGCGCCCCGGCCGTGGTGGCGATGACGACGCCGAAGGCGAGGTTGAGGGCGATGTGCATCAGGCCGAGCACCAGGGTCTGAGCCAGTACGCTGCCGTGGCCGGGGATCACGAATTGCGGCAGCAGCGCGAGGTAGAGCAGCGCCGCCTTGGGGTTCAGCAAGGTCGTGGCCAGCCCCATCGCGAGCACCCGGCATGGGCCGGCCTGCGGCAGGTCCGCGGCCTGGAACGGCGAGACGCCCCCGGGGCGCACTGCGGACCAGGCGAGGAGCAGCAGGTAGGCCGCCCCGGCGAGCCGCAGGGCATCGTGGGCGTAGGGCACCGTCGCAAGCAGTGCCGTGATCCCGAAGGCGGCGCAGGTCATGTAGAGCAGAAACCCCAGCGCGCTGCCCACCAGCGAGACCAAGCCGGCCCGGCGCCCCTGCGCGATCGAGCGCGAGATCAGGTAGATCATGTTCGGCCCCGGCGTGATCGCCAAGCCGAGGATCACCGCGCCGTAGGCGACGAGGGTGGGATGGTCGGGCATCGTCGGGCTCCTGCCGCACGCTTCGTGGCGGCGCAGCCCCGGATTTCCCATCCGCCCTTCGATCGGTAAAATACCATCTCAAGATCCCTGTGATACGGCTGGGCTATCGAAGTGACCGTGGACGTCCGGTTGATCCGGCACCTCTGGCTGTTCCTGGCGGTGGCCGAGGCACGGCATTTCGGGCGTGCCGCCCAGCGGCTCGGCATGTCGCAGCCCCCGCTGAGCGAGGGCATCCAGACCTTGGAGCGGATGCTGGGCGCGCGGTTGTTCGACCGCGACCGCCGCGGCGTGCGGCTCACGCCCGCGGGCGCCGCGATCCTGCCGGCGGTGCAGGTCTTCGCCGGCCAGGTCGAGCGCTTGGAGCGGGCCGTGCGCGAGGCGGTCGCAGGCCGGACCGGCACGCTGACCGTCGGCGCGATCAACTCGGCGCTTCTGGAGGACTTGCCGCCGATGGTGGCGCGCCTGCGTGCGGCCCGGCCGGGGCTGACGATCGCCGTGCGCGAGATCGACAGCGTCGAGGCGGTGCCGCTGATCGAGGCGGGCGAGATCGATCTCGCCTTCGCGCGCCTGGAAGGGGAACTCGGCCCGAACATCCGCTCGCGGCCGGTCGCCACCGATCGTCTCGCCGTCGCCCTGCCGCGCGATCACCGGCTGACCGGCATGGCGGCGGTCCCGCTGGCGCTGCTGGCCGATGCGGATTTCGCGATGTTCGCTCGCCGCTCCAGCCCGGTCTACTTCGACCGAGTGACGGCAGCCTGCCACGCGGCGGGGTTCGCGCCGCGCATCGTGCACGAGGTCCGCGCCGTGACCTCGCAGATCGCCTTCGTGGCCTGCGGGCAGGGTGTTGCGCTGGTGCCCCTGCGCTTCGAAGGGCTTGCCCCGCCCCAGGTCGTGATCCGACCGCTGGCCGAGAACGTTGAGATCGTCGCGGCGGCCCTGGTCTGGTCGGACGCCCGCAGCAATCCTCTTGTCGACGCGGCCATCGCGTCGTTCACGGAGCCGACCGGATGAGGCTTCCCACCCCGAGCGGTCCCTCCGGTCACGACACCGGGCCCGCCCGGAGCCGCCGCTACAGCCGGAAATCCTCGCCGAGGTAGAGCCGGCGCGCGTCGGCGTTGGCGACGATTTCCTCCGGGGTGCCCTCGGTGAGGATGCGGCCGGAATGGGCGATGTAGGCGCGGTCGATCAGGCCGAGCGTCTCGCGGACGTTGTGGTCGGTGATCAGCACGCCGATGCCGCGCTGCTTCAGGTGCTTGACGAGGTCCTGGATGTCGCCGACCGCGATCGGGTCGATGCCGGCGAAGGGCTCGTCGAGCAGCATGAAAGTCGGCGACGAGGCCAGCGCCCGGGCGATCTCGCAGCGCCGCCGCTCGCCGCCCGAGAGCGCGATCGACGGGGACTTGCGCAGGCGCGCGATGTCGAATTCCTCGAGCAGCGAATCGAGCTTCCTCGCCCGCGCCTTGCGGTCGGGCTCGGCGACCTCGAGCACGGCGCGGATGTTGTCCTCCACCGTCAGGCCGCGGAAGATCGAGGCTTCCTGCGGCAGGTAGCCGATGCCGAGGCGCGCGCGCTGGTACATCGGCAGGTGGGTGATGGCCAGGCCGTCCAGCGTGATGTGGCCGCGGTCGGCCGCCACCAGCCCGGTGATCATGTAGAAGATCGTGGTCTTGCCGGCGCCGTTCGGCCCGAGCAGGCCGACCGCCTCGCCGGTCCGCACCGTGAGCCCGGCCTCGTGCACGACGGTGCGCGCGCCGTAGCTCTTGCGCAGGCCGCGGACGCTGAGGATGCCGGGGCCGCCCTCGACCTCGGACGGCACCGCCTCGGGCCGGGCGCGGCCGAGCACCCGCCCGAGCCAGGACGGGCGCGGGCTCGCGGTCTCGGACCGGTGCGGGGAGAGGGCCTGACCGCCGGGGACGCCGATCGAACCGCTCAATTGGCCTGGGCCCGCGTCTTGCCGTCGGACTTGCCGTCGCCCTTGGCGGCATCCGTCTTGGCTGCGTCACCCTTGGCTGCGTCGGCCGGCTTCGGCGCGGTCCTGGCGATGCCGGCGGGCTGCGCGCAGCCCTTGGCGGGCTTGTCCTTCTCGGCCTTCTCGCCCGGCACGAACAGGGCGGAGACGCGCCCGCCCGGCACCGGGTCCATGTTCGCGCGGCCGGTGTTCATGTCGTAGACGAGGCGTTGGCCGCGGGTGACGTTCTGGCACTGGCTCAGCACGACGTTGCCGGTGAGCACGATGCGCTTGGCCGCCTGGTCGAACACCGCGCTGTCGCCGGTGGCGACCTGGTCCTTCTGCACCACCGTGACCGGGCCGGCGCATTCCACCTTCTGGATGCCGTTCTCGCCCATGCCGGCCGCATCCTTGGGCTTGTCCTCGGCCTCCGCGGCCGGGCTCGCCTTGTCCTTGGCGTCCTTGTCCTTGCCGCGCTTGTAGTGGACCGTCATCGTCGAGCAGCGGATGGTGCTCTCGCCCTGCACGGCCACGACGTTGCCGGCGAAGATCGCCTTGCTCTCGCGGTCGAACACGTCGAGCCGGTCGGCGTCGATCTTGATCGGCTCCTTGCCGCCGCCCATCGATCCGAACGGCGAGGTCGGATCCTTCTTCGGCGCCGCCGCGACGGCCGGCTTCTCGGCCCGGGCGGGCGCGACCGGCAGCGCAACGGAGAGAAGCGACGCGGCCGCGAAGGCGGCGGCGAGCCGCGCCGGCAGACCGGACAGGCCGGTCATGGGCGGCCGTCCGTCGGCTCGGCCGAGGAGGTGAGGACGCGCAGGGGCGCCTTGGCCGGCTCGGCCTTGTCGTCGGCCTTCGCGTCCTTGGCCTTGTCCTGGTGGAACACGGTGTGGACGTTGCCGATGAACGAGATCACGCGGCCGTTCTCGACCACGTCGAGCCCGTCGGCGACCACCTGGCCGCTCGGCACCGACACGGTGACGGTCTCGGCCGATTTCACGCTGCCGGCCTTGAAGTCGACGGCGGCCGATTGCAGCCGCGCCTCCTCGCCCTTGTCGGTCCAGATCCGGATGTCCTGCTTGAGGTCGAGCGCCTCGCGGGTGGTGTCGAACAGCCCGGTCGCCGCCTCGATCCAGGCGAGGCCGCCCTTGTCGTCGGTGGCGACGTGGCCGCGCATCGCCTCGAGTTCGATCAGGCTCGGCTTGCGCATGTCCTGCAGCGCGGCGGTGGCGGTGACCTCGTAGCCGCGGTCGCCCTTGCGGAAGCCGGAGAGCTTCGGGTTCTCCATCCGCACCTTGGTGCCCGACAGCGTCACCGGCCCGACGCTGACGCCGGGGATGACGGCCGCGAACGGGTTGAACAGCCAGGCTCCGAGCGCGATCACCGCGCCGCCCGCGACCAGGGGCAGCACCCGGCGCAGCGTGCGCACCTGGGCGCTGTGGCGATGGGCGCGCGCATGCGCGCGGGTGCGGCGCAGGTCGGTCCGACCGCTCGCCTGGGCGTACCCGTTCATCTCGACCGCGTCGACGACCTGCATGACGATTCCGATGCGCGACGCTGGGGCGATGCGCCCGCGAGCCCGGCCCCGACGCTTCGCGCGCCGCGCCGACTCGTCCGGGATGCGCCCGGCCGATGGCGAAGTTATGGCCCAAGCGTTTCCGAATGTTCAACTGTCGCCTGCATCCGGAAGCCGTGCGGGCGAGGATTCGGCGGACGCGCCGTGCGTTCGCGCACGGCGATGGCGCGGCCGTTCCCGGATGGCGTGCGCTGGCGGCGCCCGACCCGGGCGGGCCGCTGTCGGACTGTCCTGCGACGCCCGATCGCCCGTCCCTCCCGCCCGGCGGGGGAAAGGGCGCCTTTCCCGTTCGAGAGAGGCGGCGCGGTGCGTGGCGGGATCGATCCGGCGCCGAGACCCCGCGCAGCCGCGAACCGACGGGCCGGGCAGGAAGGCGTCGCGGCGGCGCCCCCGAGGCGGGACCGCAGGCCGGACGAGGCCCGGCCTGCCTCGGCCGCCTTACGCCTGCGCGGCGTCCGCCGGCGCGCCGGCCTTCGGGCCGCCCTTGGCGACGCCGACCAGGGCCGGGCGCAGGGTCCGGTCGCCGATGACGTAGCCCGACTGGACCACCTGCACGACGGTGCCGGCCGGCACCTCCGGGTCGGGCACCTCGAACATCGCCTGGTGGCGGTTCGGGTCGAAGCGCTGGCCCTTGGGCTCGACCACCTTCACGCCGTGGCGCTCCAGGGTCTTGGCGAGATCCCGCTCGGTCAGCTCGATGCCGTCGATCAGGCCCTTCAAGGCGCCCTCGGCCGAGGCCCGCGCCTCGGCCGGGGCGCTGTCGAGCGCGCGGCGGATGTTGTCGGCGACGTTGAGCACGTCGCGGGCGAAGTTGGTGACCGCGTAGGTCCGGCCGTCGGCGACCTCGCGCTCGGTCCGGCGGCGCAGGTTCTCCATCTCGGCCAGCGTGCGCAGCGTGCGGTCCTTCAGCTCGTCGCGCTCGGCGGTCATCGCCGCGAGCTTCGCGTCGGCGGCCGACCCGTCCTGGGACGCGGGGGCGTCGTGCGGCGCCTCGTGCGCCACGCCGGCCCCGGCCTCGACCGTGCTCTGGCGCGGGTCGTCATGCTGCATGTCGTTGCTCGTCATCGCGAAAAGGGCTCGCCGGGTGATTTCGGGGTCGGCGTTGATATCAGGCGCGCGGGCCGCGAAATCAACCCGGCGAAGCACATCACGCCTCCCGCGGCGGCGGCGCGGCGACGAGCGCCTCGAGCCCTTCGGCCTTCATCACCGCCACGTCGCCGGCGAAGACCTCCATCACCGCGCTGCGGATCGCCGCCTGGCGGTCGGGCTGGGTGACGCGGGTGCCGGTCAGGTCTGTGACGTAGAACACGTCCACCGCCCGCTCGCCGAAGGTCGCGACATGCGCCGAGGTGATGTTGAGGTTGAGGCGGTTCAGCGCCGTGGTCAGCTCGTAGAGCAGGCCCGGCCGGTCGAGGCCGGTGACCTCGACCACCGTCTCGCGGCTGGACAGCGCATTGTCGATCGCCACGTCCGGCGGGACCAGGAAGGTCTTGGCCCGGCCGGCGGAGGGCGGGTGCTTGTCGGCCACGAGCTCGGCGATCTTGATCTCGCCCTTGAGCGAGCGCTCGATCGAGGCGGTGATGCGCCGGCCGCGGCGCATCTCGTCCTCGTCGCGCTCGAAGGCGCGGGAGATGAAGATCGAATCGAGGGCGAAGCCGTCGCTGGTGGTGAAGGCCTGGGCGTCGACGATGTTGCCGCCGGCCGCCGCGCAGGCCCCGGTGACGATGGCGAGCAGCCGCGGGTGGTCGGGCGAGTACACCGTCAGCTCGGTGACGCCGCGGACCGGATCGGTCTCGACGTCGGTGGCGCTGGTGCGGCCGGCCTCGATCGCCTGGCGGATGAAGCCAGCGTTCTTGAACTGGCGCACGCCGTCGACCTTCAGCCAATAGGCCTGGTTGTGGCGCGCGGCGTAGGCGTCGAACACCTCCGACGACCAGTCGGGCAGCTGCTCGCGCAGGCCCATCTGGATCAGCCGGACGCGGTCGGTGCGGGCGATCTCGGAATGGCCGCCCGACAGCACCACCTCGGTCTCGTCGTAGAGGGTGCGGATCAGCGTGCCCTTCCACGCGGTCCAGACGCCGGGGCCGACGGCGGTGATGTCGGCGACGGTGAGGATCGTCAGCAGGCGCAGGCGCTCCAGCGTCTGCACCACGGCGGCGAACTTCTCGATGGTCTTCGGGTCCGAAAGGTCGCGGCTCTGGGCGGTCATCGACATCAGGAGATGGTGCTCGACGAGCCAGGCCACCGTCTCGGTCTCGGCCTGGGTCAGGCCGAAGCGCGGGCACAGCTTCTGCGCGATCGCCGCGCCGGCGATCGAGTGGTCCTCGGGCCGGCCCTTGGCGATGTCGTGGAGCAGGATCGCGACGTAGAGCGCGCGCCGGTTGTGGATCGCGTTGACCAGGCGCGAGACCAGCGGGAACTGCTCCTCGGTGCGCCCGGAATCGATCGCCGCGAGCACGCCGAGCGAGCGCAGCAAGTGCTCGTCCACCGTGAAGTGGTGGTACATGTTGAACTGCATCATCGCGACGATGCGGCCGAAATCCGGGATGAAGCGGCCGAGCACGCCGGCCTCGTTCATCTGCCGCAGCACCGATTCCGGCGAGTTCTTCGAGGTCAGGATCTCGAGGAAGAGGCGGTTGGCCTCCTCGTCGGCGCGCAGGGCGTGCCCGATCAGGCGCAGGGAGCGGTTCGCCAGGCGCTTGGCGTCGGGATGGATCGCGAGGTTGTGCCGGTCGGCGAGCCAGAACAGGCGCAGGAGGTTGACCGGATCGCGCTCGAACGCGTCCTCGGCGCGGACGTTGACCCGGCCGTGGTCGAGCCAGAAATCCTCCGCCTCGATCGCGGTGGCGCGGAACCGGTCGCGGAACTTGCCGATCCAGCGGTCGAGCACCGGCGTGCGCTTGGCGTGGCGCGCCTCCAGCTCGGCGCAGACGATGGCGGTGAGGTCGCCGACGTCCTTGGCGATCAGGAAGTACGCCTTCATGAAGCGCTCGACGCCCGACAGCCCGCCGCGCGGCCCGAAGCCGAGGCGCTCGGCGATCTTCGGCTGCAGCCCGAAGGACAGCCGCTCCTCCGCGCGCCGCGTGACGAAGTGCAGGTGGCAGCGCACCCGCCACAGGAACTCGTCGCAGCGCTCGAACAGGCGGTACTCCTCCGCCGTGAACAGGCCGGCGGCGACGAGCTCGACCTGGTCGCGAACCCGGTAGGTGTACTTGGCGATCCAGAACAGGGTGTTGAGGTCGCGCAGGCCGCCCTTGCCGTCCTTGACGTTGGGCTCGACCAGGTAGCGCGAGGAGCCGGCCTTGGTGATGCGGCCGTCGCGCTCGCGCAGCTTGGCCTCGACGAACTCGTGCGCGGTGCCCATCACCAGCTCGGCGTCGAACCGCGTCACCAGCTCCTCGAACAGCACCCGCGTGCCGAACAGGAAGCGCGCCTCCAGGAGCGCCGTGCGGATCGTCATGTCGGCGCGGGCCTCGCGCAGGCATTCCTCGACCGAGCGGGTGGCGTGGCCGACCTTCAGCTTGAGGTCCCACAGCACGTAGAGCATCGCCTCGACGACGCTCTCCGACCATGCGGTCTGCTTGTAGGGCAGCAGGAACAGGAGATCGATGTCGGAGCCCGGCGCCATCGTGCCCCGGCCGTAGCCGCCGGTCGCCACCACCGCGAGCTGCTCGCCGGTGGAGGGGTTGTCGTTCGGATAGAGCCGCCAGACCACCGCGTCGTGGATCGCGCGCACCACCGCGTCGGTCAGGTTCGACAGGGCGCGGGCGCAGCGCATGCCGTCCCGGTCCTTCAGAAGCTGCGCCTCGGCCGCCGCGTGGCCGGCCTCGATGACCCGCTTCAGCTCCGGCACCAGGACGGCGCGGAGCTTCGTCGGCTCACGAGCCTCGCGATCCAGGGCATCCAGAACCTTGTCCAGGGCAGCGACGGCATCGAACATGGGTACCCGTTAGCATGAACTGCCGGTGCTGCCAGCGGGGCCGGGCTTCCGGACCGGCGCGCGGCGTCGAGCCAGGGTCCTCGAGCCGGGGCTCGTCAACGAAGGGCCTCGGGCGAGGGGCCGCGAGCAAGAGCCACGCCGAAGCCACGCTCGATCCGGATCCGCCGGAGCGGGCGGGGTGCCGGTGGGCGAGCTTTGACGCGCCGTCCCGGGGATCGTATATACGAAGGCGATACGTTGATGCGAGCGCGGCACGGTGCCGTTCGAAGCTTGGTCACAGCCATGCCAGGGAGGTGCGCGTGATCGTTCAGTTCTCCCGATGGGGCAACAGTCTCGCCCTCCGCATTCCGGCGCAGATCCTGCGAGACGTCGGCGCTGCTGAAGGCAGCACGGCCGAACTGAGTGTCGAGGAGGGGCGGATCGTCATCGCGCCGCGCGCAGAGCCGCCGCGCTACACCTTCGACGGCCTGCTTGCCGGCATCACCAAAGAGAACCTGCACGACGACCAGTTCGAGGGGCGGACGGTCGGTGACGAGATCTGGTGAGCCGCCCTATTGCCCTGATCTCGGCGACCTGATCTTCCTCGAGTTCAGTCCGCATCTTGGGACCGAGCAGGGCTTCACCCGGCCCGGGCTCGTCCTCACGCCGCGGTCCTACAACGGCCTCGTCGGGCGCTGCTTCGCGTGTCCGGTCACCAGCCGCGGACGTGGCTACCCTTACGAGGTGGCCCTGCCGTCCGGGCTGAAGATCCACGGCTTCGTCCTTGCGGACCAGGGCAAGCCGCTCGCCTGGGCCGAGCGCTACGCGCGCTTCGTCGACGTCGCGCCGGCGGCCGTGATCGATGACGTGAAGGCGAAGATCGCGGCGTTCCTGCAACTCGGTTGATGCCGATCGTCCACGGCTGTGCGTCCTATATTGCGGAATTGTCGTTTGACATAAAGAACGCACCGGCCTAGCTCGGATCAAACGCCCGATCCGAAAAGGACTGTCCTCATGCGCCTTGCCCGCCGCGCGCTTCTCGGTGCCGCCCTCGTGCTCGCTCTCCCGGTCGCCCTGCCCACCGCCTTGTCTGCGCCCGCCGGCGCCGCCGAGGTCAAGGAGGTCCGCCTGGACTGGGCGACCTACAATCCGGTCGGGCTGGTCCTGAAGGACAAGGGGTTTTTGGAGGAGGCGCTGAAGCCGAGGGGCATCACCGTGCGCTGGGTCCAGTCGCTCGGCTCCAACAAGGCGCTCGAATTCCTCAATGCCGGCGCGATCGACTTCGGCTCCTCGGCCGGCGCCGCCGCCCTCGTGGCGCGCATCAACGGCAACCCGATCAAGGCGGTCTACGCCTTCTCGCGGCCGGAATGGACCGCGCTCGTCACCCGCAAGGGCAGCGGCATCGCGCGGGTCGCCGACCTCAAGGGCAAGCGCATCGCCGTGACCCGCGGCACCGACCCGCACATCTTCCTGATCCGCGCCCTCCAGGGCGCCGGCCTGACCGAGCGCGACGCCAAGCTCGTCCTGCTCCAGCACGCCGACGGCCGCACGGCGCTCGACCGCGGCGACGTCGACGCCTGGGCCGGCCTCGACCCGATGATGGCCGCGGCCGAGATCGAGAACGACGACGTGCTGTTCTTCCGCGACGCGAGCGCCAACACCTGGGGCCTGCTCGACGTGCGCGAGGCGTTCGCCCAGGAGAACCCCGAGCTCGTCCGCACCGTGATCGCCGCCTATGAGCGGGCGCGGCTGTTCGCGATCGAGAACCCGGACGCGCTGAAGGCGGCCCTGGTCGCCGCGACGAAGCTGCCCGAGCCGGTGATCGCCCGGCAGGTCGCCCGCACCGACCTCTCCGAGCCGGCGGTCGGCAAGGCCCAGGCGGCCTCGATCCAGGCGGCCGGCCTCGCCCTGCAGCAGGCCGGCATCATCCCCGCCGGCACCGACGTCGCCGCCGCCGTCGACGGGCTGATCGACACGCGCTTCAACCCGGCGCGGTAGGCGAGGGCGTATCGAGCCCCGCTCGCATCGGTCGTCGCAGAGCCGTATCGTCCGCGCGATCCGCAGCGCGGCTCCTTCTCCCAGGGGGAGAAGGGTGGGATGAGGGGCGTGCCTCAGACGGAAAGGTCACACCCCTCACCCTGTCCCTCTCCCCCTGGGAAAGGGGGCCCGCGCCGCGATATGCCCACGGTCCGGTCGACGCACACAGCAGGAGCGACCGGAGGCATGCCCGAGATCACGAACCTCCTCGCCTTTGCGCTTGTCTCCCTCGGCATGGTGCTGACGCCGGGGCCGAACATGGTCTACCTGGTCTCGCGCTCGCTCTCGCAGGGGGCGGGCGCCGGGCTGGTCTCGCTCGGCGGGGTCGCGGCGGGGTATCTCGTCTACATGCTGGCGGCGGCCTTCGGCATCACCGCGCTGCTGCTCGCCGTGCCCTTCGCCTACGACGCCCTGCGCCTTTCCGGCGCGCTGTACCTGATGTGGCTGGCCTGGCAGGCGGTGCGGCCGGGCGGGCGCTCGCCGTTCCAGCCGCGGATGCTGCCGCCCGACGGGCCGCGGCGGCTGTTCGCGATGGGGTTCCTGACGAACCTCCTCAACCCGAAGATCGCGGTGATGTACCTGTCGCTGCTGCCGCAGTTCATCACGCCGGGGCACGGCAGCGTGCTGGTGCAATCGCTGGTGCTGGGGTCGGTGCAGACCGGGATCAGCATCGGCGTGAACGCGCTGCTCGCCGTCACCGCCGGGTCGGTGGCCGCCTTCCTCGGCGGGCGCCCGGCCTGGATGGTGGCGCAGCGCTGGCTGATGGGCACTGTGCTCGCTGGCCTCGCGGTGCGGATGGCGACCGAGGCGCGGCGCTGAGCCCGCGGCGGTGCTATAGGGCCGCCGACCCTCCAGCTCCCGACGGTCCGATGCCACACCTTTCCGAGCTCGACGCCCGATGACCGGACCCGCGGCCGCTCCGGCGGCGAACGCCGCTTCCAACCTCGCGCCAAGCGCCGCCCCACGGGCCGGACGCGCGGTCTCCCCGCGCTTGGGCCGGGCCGGCCTCGGCCTCCTGCTTCCGCTGGCGCTGGCGCTGGGCTGGGAGGCGGCGGTCCGTGCCGGCCTGGCGCAGGGGCGGCTGCTGCCGCCGCCGAGCCGGATCGCGGCGACGCTGTGGGAGCTCGCCCGCTCGGGCGACCTGTGGATGCACGTCTCCGCGACGCTGGTGCGCGTCGGCCTCGGCTTCGCGCTCGGCGCGGCGGCGGGGATCGTCGCGGGCGCGCTGACCGCGACCCTGCCGACCCTGCGCCGGCTCGTCGACCCGAGCCTGCAGGCGTTGCGCGCGGTGCCGTCGCTCGCCTGGGTGCCGCTGTTCATCCTGTGGTTCGGCATCCTCGAGACGCCGAAGGTGATGCTGATCGCGGTCGGCGTGTTCTTCCCCGTCTATGTCGGGGTCGCGGGCGCCATCGCCTCGGTCGACCGCAAGCTCGTCGAGGTCGGGCGGATCTTCCGGCTATCGCGGGCGGCGCAGGTCCGGCGCATCCTGCTGCCCGCGGTGCTGCCGGCCACCGTCACGGCCTTGCGCACCGGCCTCGGGCTCGGCTTCCTGTTCGTGGTCGCGGCCGAGCTGATGGGGGCGTCCGAAGGTCTCGGCTACCTGCTGATCGACGGCCAGCAATTCTCCAAGCCCGAGCAGATCCTCGCCGCGATCATCGCCTTCGCGGTGGCGGGCAAGCTCGCCGACGCTTTGCTGGTCGCGCTCACGACCCCGCTGGTGCGCTGGCAGGACACGGCGCGGGACGCGCTCTGATCACGATCGCCGTGGGACGCGCTCCGACGGGAGACGCGTCGGGTTGCGCGCTAGGGGCGCGTCGCCTCAGTCCTGGTCGGGCTCGTCGGTCTCGGCCCGGTCGCGATCGTGGACCGGGCGCGGGTGCGCCGTCACCGGCGGGAACAGCTCGGCGAGCCCGGCGGCCACCCCGTAGAGCACCGGATCGGACCCGGGGCCGGAATGCGGCGGGTGGAGATCGCTCTTGACCATGGAATTCGTCACCTTCGGCGCCCTATTCATCCCGTTGCCAGCGCCGTCGTAAGCCTGACGGACAGCTCCAAGACTGCCCTTAGGGCTTGTCAAGTCGTGCTTTGGTCCAGGGTTTCATGCCGGCGAAAAGAAAGTTTCGGTGTGCCCGTCGATGGTTGCAGACGAACGCGGGCCGAACCATCCGAGGGTTGAGGCCGGGATGCGAACCGGTAGTTTATTGCACGGCAGCATGACGTGCGCTCCGAGGCTCCGTTCTGTTGCGGTGCAGCATGACAAATCGGACGCGTTGAAAATGCCGCGCTCGCGGGTTCGTCCGTAGGGAAGCAGAGGGCCGGACCCCCGATTTCGACAGAAGACCTTTGTCGAGCGACCGATCTGCACGATTGAATGCAATCGGCATTTCTGTTCCAGTCGCCACTTAGAACGGGAACAATCTGGGCAGGAAATCATGCCGCGTTTCGAGCCCTGGGATGCGCAGCGCGCTTCCGGGATCATCGCCGAGCACCGTCACCTGGAAGGCGCCACCCTTCCGATCCTGCACGCGCTGCAGGAGACCTTCGGCTACGTGGATGCCGGCGCGGTGCCTCTGATCGCCGATGCGCTCAACCTGTCGCGGGCCGAGGTCCACGGCTGCATCACCTTCTATCACGACTTCCGCGCCCACCCGACCGGCCGGCACGCGGTGAAGCTGTGCCGCGCCGAGGCCTGCCAGGCCATGGGCTCGGACCGGCTGCACGCCGAGATCCTGTCGCGCCTCGGCACCGGCTGGCACGGCACCACCGCCGACGGGAACGCGACGGTCGAGCCGGTCTACTGCCTCGGCCTGTGCTCCAACGCCCCGGCGGCGCTTGTGGACGGCGAGCCGATCGCACGCCTCACCGCCGACAGCCTCGACGCCGCCCTCAGCGAGGCGCGCGCATGAGCACCCCCATGAGCATCACCCTCTACGTCCCCCGCGACGCCGTGGCCCTCGGCCTCGGCGCCAACCGCGTCGCCCGCGCGCTGTTCTCCGGCGCCGAGCGCCGCGGCCTCGACGTGTCGATCGTCCGCACCGGCTCGCGCGGCCTGTTCTGGCTCGAGCCGATGGTCGAGGTCGCGACCCCCGAGGGCCGCGTCGCCTACGGCCCGGTGACGCCCGCCGACGTCGACGCGCTCCTCGATGCCGGCCTGGCGGAGGGCGGCGACCACCCGCTCCGCCTCGGCGACCCGGAGGCGATCCCGTTCCTCGCCCGCCAGCAGCGGCTCACCTTCCACCGCTGCGGCGTGATCGACCCGGTCTCGGTCGACGACTACAAGGCCCATGGCGGCTATCGCGGCCTCGAGGCCGCGTTGCGGCTCGGCCCCGAGGGCACCGTCGGCGAGGTCCGCGAATCCGGCCTGCGCGGCCGCGGCGGCGCCGGCTTTCCCGCCGGCATCAAGTGGAACACGGTGATGCTGGCGCAGTCGCACCAGAAATACGTGGTCTGCAACGCCGACGAGGGCGATTCCGGCACCTTCGCCGACCGGATGATGATGGAGGGCGACCCCTTCAACCTCATCGAGGGCATGACCATCGCCGCCGTCGCCGTCGGCGCCACGCGGGGCTACATCTACCTGCGCTCCGAGTACCCGCAGGCCTTCGCGACGCTGAAGGAGGCCATCGCCAACGGCATCGCGGCGGGCGTCCTCGGCGACGACGTGATGGGCTCGGGCAAGAGCTTCCACCTCGAGGTCCGGCTCGGCGCCGGCGCCTACATCTGCGGCGAGGAGACCTCGTTGCTGGAGAGCCTCGAGGGCAAGCGCGGCATCGTCCGCGCCAAGCCGCCGATCCCGGCGCTGAAGGGCTTCCTCGGCCAGCCGACGCTCGTCAACAACGTGATGACCTTCACGGCGACGCCCTGGATCCTGGAGCACGGCGCCAAGGCCTACGCCGATTACGGCATGGGCCGCTCGCTCGGCACCCTGCCGATCCAGCTCGCCGGCAACGTGAAGCACGGCGGGCTGATCGAGACCGCCTTCGGCATCACGCTGCGCGAGGTGATCGAGGGCTACGGCGGCGGCACCTTCTCCGGCCGGCCGGTCCGCGCGGTGCAGGTCGGCGGCCCGCTCGGGGCCTACTTCCCCGATCACCTGCTCGACACGCCCCTCGATTACGAGGCGATGGCGGCCAATAAGGGTCTCGTCGGCCACGGCGGCATCGTCGTGTTCGACGACACCGTCGACATGGCGAAGCAGGCCCGCTTCGCCTTCGAGTTCTGCGCCACCGAATCCTGCGGCAAGTGCACCCCGTGCCGCATCGGCGCGACCCGCGGCGTCGAGACGATGGACAAGGTCATCGCCGGGATCAGCCCGGAGAAGAACCTCACCGTCATCGCCGACCTCTGCGAGGTCATGACCGACGGTTCGCTCTGCGCCATGGGCGGGCTCACGCCGATGCCCGTGATGAGCGCGATCACCCATTTCCCCGAAGACTTTTCGCGCGCGGGCGACCTGCCCGTCGCGGCGGAATAGGGAGGCGTCCATGGCCCTCATCAAAGAGATCGACTACGGCACCCCGATCCGCGTCAGCGATCAGACGGTGACGCTGAGCATCGACGGCATGGACGTCACCGTCCCGGCCGGAACGTCGGTGATGGCCGCCGCGATGACGGCGGGCACGCAGATCCCGAAGCTGTGCGCGACGGACTCGCTGGAGCCGTTCGGCTCCTGCCGCCTCTGCCTCGTGGAGATCGAGGGGCGGCGCGGCACGCCGGCCTCCTGCACCACGCCGGCCGAGAACGGCATGGTGGTGCGGACGCAGACCGACAAGCTCGCCAAGCTCCGCAAGGGCGTGATGGAGCTCTACATCTCCGACCACCCGCTGACCTGCCTGACCTGCGCCGCCAACGGCGACTGCGAGCTGCAGGACATGGCCGGGATCGTGGGCCTGCGCGACGTGCGCTACGGCTACGACGGCGACAACCACGTCGTGCCCACCGCCGAGAAGTACCTGCCGAAGGACGAGTCGAACCCGTACTTCACCTACGATCCGTCGAAGTGCATCGTCTGCAACCGCTGCGTCCGCGCCTGCGAGGAGGTGCAGGGCACCTTCGCGCTCACCATCGAGGGCCGCGGCTTCGACAGCCGCGTGGCGGCCGGCAACACCAACTTCATGGAATCCGAGTGCGTGTCCTGCGGCGCCTGCGTGCAGGCCTGCCCGACCGCGACGCTCCAGGAGAAGTCGATCCACGAGCACGGCCAGCCCGAGCATTCGGAGGTCACGACCTGCGCCTATTGCGGCGTCGGCTGCTCGTTCAAGGCGGAGATGCAGGGCACCAAGATCATCCGCATGGTGCCCTACAAGGGCGGCAAGGCCAACGAGGGCCACAGCTGCGTCAAGGGCCGCTTCGCCTACGGCTACGCCACCCACAAGGACCGCATCACCAAGCCGATGATCCGCGAGAAGATCACGGATCCGTGGCGCGAGGTGTCGTGGGAGGAGGCGATCGGCCGCGCGGCCTCCGAGTTCAAGCGCATCCAGGCGACCTACGGCCGGGACTCGGTCGGCGGCATCACCTCGTCGCGCTGCACCAACGAGGAGGCCTACCTCGTCCAGAAGCTGGTGCGCGCCGCCTTCGGCAACAACAACGTCGACACCTGCGCCCGCGTCTGCCACTCGCCGACCGGCTACGGCCTGATGTCGACGCTCGGCACCTCGGCCGGCACGCAGGACTTCAAGTCGGTCGAGCAGTCCGACGTGATCCTGGTGATCGGCGCCAACCCGACCGACGGCCACCCGGTCTTCGGCTCGCGGATGAAGCGGCGCCTGCGCCAGGGCGCCAAGCTCATCGTCGCCGACCCGCGCAAGATCGACCTGGTGAAGTCGCCCCACATCAAGGCGACGCACCACCTGCCGCTGAAGCCCGGCTCCAACGTCGCCTTCATCAACTCGATGGCGCACGTGATCGTCACCGAGGGGCTGATCGACGAGGCCTACGTGCGCGAGCGCTGCGACCTCGCCGAGTTCGAGTCCTGGGCCCGCTTCATCGCCGACGAGCGCCACTCGCCGGAGGCGCAGGCGCAATACACCGGCATCGACCCCGTTGAGCTCCGCGCCGCCGCCCGGCTCTACGCCACCGGCGGCAACGCCGGCATCTACTACGGCCTCGGCGTCACCGAGCACAGCCAGGGCTCGACCATGGTGATGGGCATGGCCAACATCGCCATGGCCACCGGCAACATCGGCAAGCTCGGCGCCGGCGTGAACCCGCTGCGCGGCCAGAACAACGTCCAGGGCTCCTGCGACATGGGCTCATTCCCGCACGAGCTGCCGGGCTACCGCCACGTCTCGGACGACGCCACCCGCGAGAGCTTCGAGGCGCTCTGGGGGGCCAAGCTCGACAACGCGCCGGGCCTGCGCATCACCAACATGCTCGACGAGGCCGTCGATGGCGCCTTCAAGGGCATGTACATCCAGGGCGAGGACATCGCCCAGTCGGACCCGGACACCCACCACGTCACGTCCGGCCTGATGGCGATGGAGTGCATCGTCATCCAGGACCTGTTCCTGAACGAGACCGCCAAGTACGCCCACGTCTTCCTGCCGGGCGCCTCGTTCCTGGAGAAGGACGGCACCTTCACCAACGCCGAGCGCCGGATCTCGCGCGTGCGCAAGGTGATGCCGCCGATGGGCGGCTACGGCGA
Source organism: Methylobacterium sp. J-059 (assembly GCF_022829485.1). NCBI lineage: Bacteria > Pseudomonadati > Pseudomonadota > Alphaproteobacteria > Hyphomicrobiales > Methylobacteriaceae > Methylobacterium > Methylobacterium sp. J-059. The sequence goes on along the minus strand of NZ_JAKSYA010000052.1, from coordinate 58,976 downwards.
CTGGGAGGGCACGATCCTGCTCTCCAAGGCGCTGGGCTACGAGATGGACTACAGCCATCCGTCGGAGATCATGGACGAGATCGCGGCGCTGACGCCGAGCTTCGCCGGCGTCTCCTTCGCCAAGCTCGACGAGCTCGGCTCGGTGCAGTGGCCCTGCAACGACAAGGCGCCGATGGGCACGCCGATGATGCACGTCGACCGGTTCGTGCGCGGCCTCGGCCGGTTCATGATCACCGAGTTCGTGGCCACCGAGGAGCGCACGGGGGCGAAGTTCCCGCTCATCCTCACCACCGGCCGGATCCTGTCGCAGTACAATGTCGGCGCGCAGACCCGGCGCACCGAGAACTCGCGCTGGCACGAGGAGGACGTGCTGGAGATCCACCCGTTCGACGCCGAGGTCCGCGGCGTGGTCGACGGCGACCTGGTCTCGCTGGAGAGCCGGTCGGGCGACATCGCGCTCAAGGCGCGTATCACCGAGCGGATGCAGCCGGGCGTGGTCTACACCACCTTCCATCACGCCAAGACCGGCGCGAACGTCATCACGACGGACTTCTCGGACTGGGCGACCAACTGCCCCGAGTACAAGGTCACGGCGGTGCAGGTCCGGCGCACCAACCGCCCGTCGGACTGGCAGGCGAAGTTCTACGAGGAGGACTTCTCGCTCACCCGCATCGCGCAGCAGCTCGACGCGGCGGAGTAGCGGCAGGCCTTTCCCTCCCCCTCTGCGGGGGGAGGGACACGCGCTGCTCGCGCATCGTTCGGCAACGCAGGCAAGCAAAGGTTTTCGATGAGCGCGCTGACGAGCGACGAGAAGCTGGTGCGGATGGCCAACCAGATCGCGTCCTTCTTCCGGTCCTACCCGGATGACGAGGCCGTGACCGGCATCCACAAGCACGTGGTCGCGTTCTGGACCCCGAAGATGCTCGCGAGCCTCGAGGCCTGCCTGCCGGCGATGGGCGAGCGGGTCGACCCGCTCGTGGTCCGCGCGATGCGCGAGGGCCGGACCGAGGCCGAGAGCCCGGTGCGGTCCGCCACCCGCGATCCGCAGAAGCTCGGCGAAGGTGCGAGCGACGCCGGTTGACGCCGACGCGGTTTTGTCATGATCGGACGGATGAAACGTCCGACTCGTCGACATCCGCGCATAGTCGCGCTTGAATTCAATCCTTAGAATTCACCTCGATTGACGGCCCGCTCAACAGGGCCGCTTCGGGGGAACCTCACCGATGACCGCACGGGCCGCCGACGTCACCTTGCTGCGCGAGCGGCCGACATCCTGGTTGTCGCGCGAATACATCGTCGCGAAACCCGGGTTCAACCGCTGGCTCGTGCCGCCGGCGGCCCTGGCGATCCACCTCTGCATCGGCATGGCCTACGGCTTCTCGGTGTTCTGGCTGCCGCTCTCGCGCGCCCTCGGCATCACCGCGTCGAAGGCCTGCCCGGACATGTCGCTGGCGACCGCGCTGGTGACCACCACCTGCGATTGGCGGGTGGCCGATCTCGGCTGGATGTACACCCTGTTCTTCGTCTTCCTCGGGGCCTCGGCCGCGGTGTTCGGCGGCTGGCTCGAGCGGGCGGGGCCGCGCAAGGCCGGCATCGCCGCGGCTTTGTGCTGGTGCGGCGGCATGGCGATCTCGGCGCTGGGCATCGTCACCCATCAGCTCTGGATGATGTGGCTCGGCTCGGGCGTGATCGGCGGCATCGGCCTCGGGCTCGGCTACATCTCGCCGGTCTCGACCTTGATCAAGTGGTTCCCGGACCGGCGCGGCATGGCCACCGGCATGGCGATCATGGGGTTCGGCGGCGGCGCGCTGATCGGCTCGCCGCTGGCGGCGATACTGATGGACGCGTTCAAGTCGCCGACCTCGGTCGGCGTGTGGCAGACCTTCCTGGTGATGGCCGCCGGCTACTTCGTGTTCATGATGGCCGGCGCGCTCGGCTACCGCGTGCCGCCGGCCGGCTGGAAGCCCGAGGGCTGGAGCCCGGCGCCGGCCAAGGCGGGGATGATCACCAACGGCCAGGTCCACCTCGACGACGCGCACAAGACCGCGCAGTTCTGGCTGATCTGGGCGGTGCTGTGCCTCAACGTCTCGGCCGGGATCGGCGTCATCGGCATCGCCTCGCCGATGCTGCAGGAGATCTTCGGCGGCCGCCTCGTCGGCGCGCCGGACGTGGGCTTTTCCGCCCTCGAGGCCGGCCAGAAGGCGCAGGTCGCCGCGATCGCGGCGGGCTTCGTCGGGCTGCTGTCGCTGTTCAACATCGGCGGCCGCTTCTTCTGGGCCTCGATGTCGGACAAGCTCGGGCGCAAGACCACCTACGCGATCTTCTTCGCGCTCGGCATCGCGCTCTATGCCGGCGCGCCGTCCTTCGCCGCCGCCGGCTCGCAGGCGCTGTTCGTGCTCGCATTCTGCGTCATCCTGTCGATGTACGGCGGCGGCTTCGCCACGGTGCCGGCCTATCTCGCCGACATCTTCGGCACGCAGTTCGTCGGCGCGATCCACGGGCGGCTGCTCACCGCGTGGTCGACGGCCGGCATCGTCGGGCCGGTGGTGGTCAACTACATCCGCCAGGCGCAGGTCGATGCCGGCGTCGCCGGCTCGCGCCTCTATGACGGCACCATGTACATCCTCGCCGGCATGCTGGCGCTCGGCTTCGTCGCCAACCTGCTGGTGCGCCCGCTCAAGGCCAAGTGGTTCATGTCGGACGCCGACGTGGCGGCGCTGAACAGCCGGGGCGCGGCGGGGACGATCCCCTCGGGCTCCTTCGGCATCGGCCGCGGCGGCTTCGGCCTGGCGGCGCTCGCCGCCTGGGCCGTCGTCGGCATCCCGATCGCCTGGGGCGTGTGGACGACGCTCGCCAAGGCGCTGATCCTGTTCCGCTGAGCGGGCGCGGCCGGCCGAATGGGTATAGCCTTCCCGGCACGCCGCCGGGGAGGGTGCCATGATCGACAAGCTCGACTTCCTGCTCGCGCTCTCGCGGGAGCAGCATTTCGGGCGCGCCGCCGAGACCTGCGGCGTCACCCAGCAGACCCTGTCGGCGGGGGTGAAGCAGCTCGAGAACCGCTTCGGGGTGCAGCTGGTGCGACGCGGCTCGCGCTTCCAGGGCTTCACTCCGGAGGGCGAGCGCGTGCTCGAATGGGGCCGGCGCATCGTCGCCGACAGCCGCGCCATGCACGAGGACGTGGCGGGCCTGCGCCGCGGCCTCACCGGGCACCTGCGCATCGCCGCGATCCCGACCGCGCTGCCGATGGTGGCCAACCTCACCACGCCCTACCGCGAGAAGCACCCCGACGTGCGGCTGACGGTGGAATCGACCACCTCGGCCGACATCTTCTCGTTGATCGAGAACCTGGAGGCCGATGCCGGCCTGACCTACCTCGACAACGAGCCGCTCGGCCGGGTGATCTCGGTGCCGCTCTACCGCGAGCGCTACCGGCTGCTGACCGCGGAAGGCGGCGCCTTCGACGCGCGCGCCTCGGTGACCTGGGCCGAGATCGGCCGCCTGCCGCTGTGCCTGCTCACGCCGAACATGCAGAACCGGCGCATCATCGACCAGCAGATCCGCGACGCGGGCGGCGAGCCCTCGGCCTCGCTCGAATCGAACTCGATGATCGTGCTGATGACCCATGTCCGCACGCTCAAGTGGGCGAGCGTGATGCCGGCGATCCTCGCCGACGCCCTCGGGCCGATGGTCGGCGTGCGCGCGATCCCGATCGTCGCGCCGGAGCTGGAGCACACGATCGGCCTGGTGGCGCCGCGGCGCGAGCCCTCCACCCCGATGATCACGGCGCTGGTCGCCATCGCGCGGACATTGGCGAAGACGCTCGACGCGCCGGACCTGTAGGAGCGCCGCACCGGCGTGCACGAAAAAGGCCGCCTCGGTCGGGGGCGGCCTCGTCGTCCGATCCGGGCTGCCGGACCGAAACGCTTACTTGATCTTCGACTCTTTGAAGTCGACGTGCTTGCGCACGACCGGGTCGTACTTGCGCTGCGTCAGCTTCTCGGTCTGCGTGCGGGAGTTCTTCTTGGTGACGTAGAAGTAGCCCGTGTCGGCGGTGGAGACGAGCTTGATCTTGACGGTGACGGCCTTGGCCATGGCGGGCGCTCCTGGGGCTTCGCGGCATTCCGCAAGCGCGAAACGCAAAAGGGCCGGGCGTGGCCGGCCGAATACCGGCGGGTGAATGCCCGATCGGGCCGGGGCCGTCAAGGTGGGGACCCGCTCGGGCGCCCCGCGGCCTGGGCCCTACAGCACCGTGCGCTCGCGCCGGCCGCGGCGCTCGGCGTGGAACGGGATCGGGCGGTAGGGCGCGAAGTCGACCGCGACCTGGGCTTCCAGCTCGTCGAGGATCATGCCGGTGATGGTCGGCAGGTCGAGCTTGCGCGCGGCGGCGAAGGTGAACCACGCGAGCTCGGTGAGTTCCGACGCCTCCGAGACCCGGCCCGGCTCCTCGGCGGCGATGGCACGGCGGTCGACCGTGAAGAAGCGGGTGTCGAAGCGGCGCACGCGCTTCGGCGGCGTGATCGCGCGGGCGACGAAGTGCAGCGCCTCGAGGTCCGGCAGCACGCCGTGGGCGGCGAAGGCCTCCCAGCCGGCCGGCACCTCCTCCGGCGGCCCGTATTCGCGGGTGCCGACGAGCAGGCCGGTCTCCTCGAAGGTCTCGCGGATGGCGGCGAGCGCCAGCGCGCGGCCGAGATGGTGGGGCGGGCGCACCACCTGCCGTGTCAGCGCGGCCTCGGCGTAGTCGGGCAGCGCGCCGGCCACCGGCATGCGCCTGTCGCTCGCCTCGATCCGCCCGCCGGGAAACACGAACTTGCCCGGCATGAAGGCGAGGCCGGCGTTGCGCCGCCCCATCAGCACCTTCGGCGCGCGGGTGCGGCGGTCGAGCACGATCAGCGTCGCGGCGTCGCGCGGGCGCAAGGCCGCGGACGGTTTCGGTTTAGGGCCGGAGGGGGGACGCGCCGTCGAGGCCGGGTCGGTCAAGGTGCGCGTCCTCCGGCCCCGCGTCGGGCTTAGCTCCCGGTAGCGTGGCGAAGCCGTGCATGCCAAGCGCGTATTGCAGCCCGACCACCGCGCCCTTCACCGGCTGGAGCAGCCCGAGCGCCAGCGCCAGCGTCACTACCGGCCAGACGCTGAGCGAGACCCAGAGCGGCACGTCGTAGTTCAGCTCCGATTCGAGGATCAGGTAGCCGATCACGTGGGCGACCACGAAGATCACCAGGTAGGGCGGCAGGTCGTCGGCGCGGTGATGGTGCAGCTCGAGCCCGCACGCGTCGCATTCGGGCCGGACCTTGAGGTAGCGCCCGAAGATTCGGCCCTCCCCGCAATGCGGGCAGCGGCCGACGAAGCCCCGCGCCATCGAGCGGACCAGGCCGGTACGGGTGGGGGGCTCGCGCATCATGCCGTCACCATACACCCTGCCGCCTCATCGGCGCGAGCCGCGGTGACGCGTGCCCGCGTTGCGGATGCCGGCGGGGCGGCCGCTCGGGGCGGCCTTGAAGGCGCGGCCGCCGGGCGCCTGGGTGCCGGAGGCCTTGGTTCCCGCCCGGGTGCGCCCTTCCGACAAAAGCTCGAAGCGCAGCGCGCCGGCGACGGGGGCGGCCTCGACAAGCTTCACCTCGACCTTGTCGCCCAGCCGGAAGGTCTCGCCGGTGCGCTCGCCGACCAGCGCGTGGCGGCCCTCCTCGTGGCGGAAGTAGTCGGCGCCCAGCGTCGAGATCGGCACGAAGCCGTCCGCGCCGGTATCGGCCAGCTTGATGAACAGCCCGGCCCGCGTCACGCCGGCGATCTGGCCGTGGAAGGTCGCGCCGACCCTGTCGGCGAGGTGGTGGGCGATCAGCCGGTCGATGGTCTCGCGCTCGGCCGCCATGGCCCGGCGCTCGGCCGCCGAGATCTGCTCACCGACCTGCGCGAGGTCGGCGGCCGTCACGTCCGGCGAGAGCCCGTCCGAGCCCATGCGCCCGGCAGCGATCAAGGCCCGGTGGACGATGAGGTCGGCGTAGCGCCGGATCGGCGAGGTGAAGTGGGCGTAGCGGCGCAGGTTCAGCCCGAAATGCCCGAGATTCTCCGAGCCGTAGACGGCCTGGGCCTGGCTGCGCAGCACCACCTCGTTGATGAACAGCGCGTGCTCGGTCTCGGCCACCGCCGCGAGGATGCGGTTGAACAGGGCCGGCCGGAGCGCGCCCTCCTTCGGCAGCTTGACGCCGCACGAGGCGAGCACCTCGCCGAGCGCGCGCATCTTCTCGATCGCCGGCTCGTCGTGCACCCGGTAGATCAGCGCCTGGCGCGCACCCTCGAGCGTCTCGGCCGCCGCGACGTTGGCCTGGATCATGAACTCCTCGATCAGCCGGTGCGCGTCGAGGCGCTCCGGCACGATCACCCGGTCGACCGCGCCGTCCGGGGTCAGCAGCACCTTGCGCTCCGGCAGGTCGAGCGCCAGCGGGCCGCGCCGGTCGCGCGCCTCGCGGAGCGCCGCGTAGGCGGCCCAGAGCGGGCGGAGCGCCGTGTCGAGCAGCGCATTCGCGGCGTCGTCGCCGTGCCCGTCGATGGCGGCCTGCGCCTGGGCGTAGGAGAGCTTGGCGCGCGAGCGCATCATCACCCGGTGGAACGTGTGCTTGCGCTTCGTCCCGTCGGCGGCGACCACCATCCGCACCGCCAGCGCCGGGCGGTCCTCGCCCTCGCGGAGCGAGCACAGGTCGTTGGAGATGCGCTCGGGCAGCATCGGCACGACCCGGTCGGGGAAGTAGACCGAGTTGCCGCGCTCCAGCGCCTCGCGGTCGAGGGCCGAGCCGGGGCGGACGTAGGCCGCGACGTCGGCGATCGCCACGGTGACGACGAAGCCGCCGGGGTTGCCGGCGTCGTCGTCGGCCTCCGCCATCACCGCGTCGTCGTGGTCCTTGGCGTCGGGCGGATCGATGGTCAGCAGCGGGCGGTCGCGCCAATCCTCGCGGCCCTTCATCGTGGCGGGCTTGGCCGCGTCGGCCTCGGCCAGCGTCGCCTCCGCGAACACGTGCGGGATGTGATGGAGGTGCAGCGCGATCAGGCTCACCGCCTTCTCGGAGCCGAGCGAGCCGAGGCGCTCGCGCACCCGGCCGCGCGGCAGCCCGAAGCGGGTCTCGCGCTCCAGCGTGACGCTGACGAGGTCGCCCTCGCGGGCCTCGCCCTCCTCGCCGGGCGGGATCAGGATCTCGCGGCCCTGCGAGCGCTTCTCCACCGGCACGATGCGGCCACCTTGGGCGCCCTCGCGGAACACGCCGATGATCTCGGCCTTGTTCTTGCCGATCACCTTGACGACGCGGCCGGTGTAGCGCCCGTCGGCGCCGTCGGGCTCGACCCTGAGCAGGGCGCGGTCGCCGATGCCGGCGGTCAGGCCCCGCGGCTTGCGGCCGCCGCGCGGCGCGTGGAGCACGATGGTCGGCGGCTTGCCCGTCCCGTCGCCCGTCCCATCGCCCTTGCCGGCATCCCACTCGGCGGGAAACGCCAGGAAGTCGCCGTTGCGGTCGCGCGAGCGGATGTCGGCCAGCACCACCGGCGGCAGGCGCCCGGCCTTCGACAGGCCGCCGCGCCCGCGGGCGATGTCGCCGTCCTCCTCGATCTCCTTGAGGATGCGCTTCAAGCCGATCTTGTCGGCGCCCTTGATGCCGAAGGCCTGCGCGATCTCGCGCTTGCCGACCGTGTCGGTCGCCTGCGCGATGAAGGCGACGATCTGCTCGCGCGAGGGGAGGGACGGCTCCCCCGCCTGGGTGTTGATGCGTTTGGCCAAAGGCTGTTCAGCTCGCTCGCGCCGCGCGCGGCGACGGTTCTGTTCGGGGATCGCGATCGAGGACCGCGCGTCTGTTCCCCAACATGGTGCTGCGCCCGATCCGGAGCAACATCGGCGCCGCCGGCCCTCGACAGGCGTCGGTCGCCGGTCTCCGCCCGGAGAGCATTTTCAAGCGGGGTGGATCCGGGCCCGCATGAAGACGATACGACCTCACGACAGGACAGAGCATCGTCCGCGATCCCTGGATCACGGACGATGCTCTAGCCGGTGGAGGCCGACTTGCGGATCGTCTCGACGGCGGCGTCCACGTCGAAGCCCGGCGCGATCAGGTCCTCGAGGGCGAACGGCGCGGCCCGCGGCAGGGTCAGGTTCACCTGGCCCTCGGCCGGCTGGAGCTCCGGCGCCTCGGCCGCCTTGATCGCCAGGGTCCAGGCGCCGTCGATGCGCAGCGATGCCGCCTCCGGCGGGTCGGCCGCCAGCGCCGCGAGCTTCTCCCGCGCCGCGTCGCGGCAGGCGAGGCTCGTCCGGTCGTCGGAGATCAGCGCCGCCTTGATCAGCTCGGCCAGGGCGTCCCGGACCCGTTCCACGCTCTCGTTCATGCCCAGCTCTCGTTGATGCCACGCCCGTCCTGCGACCCGCGGTCCCCGGCGCGTGGCAATCGCGGTGCCACTCGGCGCTCAGTACGGCGTGCCCTTCTGCCGCTGGGCCTTCAGCGCCTCGGCGTACCAGGCCAGCTCGTCGAGGAACTTGCTGGCGGCCTTGGTCAGCCACGGCTCGGCGGCCGTGCCCGCCTCGTCCAGCGCCTTGCCGACCCGCGGCACCGGCAGCAGCGAGGGGATGCTCGGCATGCCGAGCTCGGCCAGCATCGCCCGGAGCTGCATCGCCGCGCGCACGCCGCCGTACTGCCCGGCCGAGTAGCAGCAGATTGCCGAGGGCCGCCAGTAATACTCCTCCAGGAAGTGGTCGAGGGTGTTCGACAGGGCCGGCGGCACCGAATGGTTGTACTCGGCCGAGACCACGGCGAAGGCGTCGGCCCGGCGGTAGAGCGCCGCCAGCGCCTCGAGCTTCGGCGGCGCCTCGCCCTTCGGGTGCTCCTTGTACATCCGGTCGAGCAGCGGCAGCTGCAGCTCGGCGGGGTCGACCAGCGGCGCCTCCCAGCCGCGCCGCTCCAGCTCGGCGATCAGGAATCGCGCGACGCGAAGACCCTGCCGGTCGGAGCGGACGGAGCCGAGGATCACCGGGCAGACGAGGGCCATGGGACGGTCTCCTGCAGGGGGCCTGAACGACGCGCCGATCGCGCTGCCCGTCAGGATAGCACGCGCAGGCCGTGGGGCGTCGCGATCTCGGCGCGGTAGCCGAACGCCCCGGCCCGGACCGCCGGCGCGTCCGCGAGCCGAAGCGTCCGGTACAGGGCGGCGATCCGGTCGGGATCGGGGTGCGTGAGGGTGAGGCCGGCGAGCCGGCAGCCGAGATCGGGCATCGCGCCGGCCGGGTGCGGGCCTTCGCCCCACGTCATCGGGCAGGGTAGGGCGCCGTCCTCGGGCCAGGCGCCGTCGCGGCGGACGGCGAAGTGCCAGCGCAGGGCGCCGCGGCTGACAGCGAGCGCATCGCCGAACAGGCCGGGATGGCGCCCGAGCAGGCCGTCGAGGTCGCCGGTGCGGGCGACCCAGCCGCGCAGGCGCCGGCCGGCCTCCCAGTCGGCCCGCACGCGGGCGCCGTCGTCGAGGCCGAACCAGCGCGGGCGGCCGGGCGGCGCGGCCGCCGCGTCCACCGCGATCACCTCGAGGAAGGTCGCCGGGCCGAGGCGCAGCAGATGGTTGCGGGTCGCCAGCTCGCGGTGGCGCCCGCCCTCGGGCATGTCGACGCCGAGGCCGTCGCGGACATGAGCCACGCCCGCGGCGAGATCCGGTGCGACGATGACAAGGTGGTCGAGGGTGAGCATGGATCGATCCGCTGATTCGAACGATCAGGGTCCCAAAGCGACCGGCAACGCATTCCGAGGGGGCGTGATTGACCGTGACGACGATCGATCCCACCCCTGATCATAGAACCACAAACCGGGGGATTCCAAAGGGATCATCCCTTTGGCGGGGGCTCGGGGCCGAGCCCCGAGGATCATGCAGGGCCCTGGCCTGCACCCGCGAAAGATCTCGGGCCTTTCGAAACCCGGACGGGTCCGGGGAAGGATCCGTTCTTCACCGTCGGACGATCACCATGCTTCCATGGCACGCTTCAGGCCTCGGCGACCTGCCGTGACTTCTACCGCATCCCTGTCATCGACAGCCTTCGCCGGTTCCGAGCTGCCCTGCCGGCTTCCGAGGCGGGCGTTACAATCTGTCCCGCACCCGTTTGAGAAAACCTCTCAGCTCGGCGCCGTCGTGAAACACGATATCGGCGGACGAGGACCACCACAGTTTCCGCAAGTCTTCATCTGAAAATTCGTCTGCGGTGATCGAGCTGAGATATTCCCTCAGTCTTGCGGTTCTTCCGCATCCTTCAAAGGCGATAAGACGGTACGGATCATTTCCTCTTCGCTCGACGCGTCATCGAGAAGATCTTGATAGAATTGCAGGCTGAAATCACAAAATTCCGCAGATAGCTTCATTTCGGCTGCCTTCTGCAGGGGGAAATGCGGCCCGGATAAGAAATCCGCGCGGGGAAGTCGGGTCATGTCTCGACTCGACGCCGACACCACGTCTGTCGCGCATATAAATAACGCTGTCGTCCGTGTGATTTGCGAAGTGTATTGATGCTATCATCGAGATACGGCAACTCAGACCTTCTTCCAGTATGAACATGAAATCTGCAATAGAGGGCAGGTCATGCGGGATATGGAGATTTCATAGGAGGGATCGCGCATCGCAAGGATGAATTCGGGCCAGATATCAGAGCCGATCTCGTAATCTTTTCAGCAGCTCACGCAGCCCAGCGCTATCACGAAACACGGTGTCTGCGGACGACGACCACCAGATTTCTTGCAGATCCCTATCGTCTACATGATCCCGCGTTATCTCGTCGAGATACGAACGCAGGCGCGCGCGTTGTTGCGGATTCGAGAATGGAGACAAGACCGAATCGATTAATTTCGCTTCTGTTTCAACGTCGTCCAATATGCCCGAATAAAATTGAAGTGATAATTTTTCGAATTCCGGTGGCAGCTGCATGTCGATCCCCGTCACTCCGTGGATATGCGGCTCGGACGCAAGAGCCACGCGCCGAATTCAGGTCATGGATCAAGTAAAAACCAGCACTGCGATTATATTTGATATACAAGCTACCTTGATTGCAGCAGCTCGGCATCCGAGGCGTCGTCGCGCGTGATCCCGTCGAGGAAGTCCTGCAGGCGGATCCGCTCCTGGCCGGTGAACGGATCGAGCACGATGTCACAGACCTCGTCTTCCGGGTCGTGTCGAGGTCCTGGTAGAAATCCAGGCCGAGCCGATGGAATTCCGACGTGGGTTCGAGGCGCGGCTTCGCCATGGCGTCTTCCCTCTTCCCTCTGCGGCGTCCGGACCCGATCCCTCGGATTCTCTGGTCAGAGCCGGTCGCGGGCGCCGGCCAGGAAGGCGCGGAGATCCTGCACGGTGGGGAAGTAGATGTCGGCGTCCGTCTCATTCCACAGCCGTTCCAACGTCGCGTCGGACGCCTCGCGGACGGCCCGGTCGATGAACTGCCGCAGGCGGACGCGTTCCTCGCCACGAAAACGTCTGAGACCGAAATCGTACATCTCCTCGAGCGTCGGCGCGATGCGATCGATGTCCTGGATGTACCAGCGGGCAAAGGTCAGGAATTCCGGGGCGGCCTGCATGTCGATCTCAGTCGTTGCGCGGATAGGCGGTATGGATGCGGTACCCGCGGGGACTGCCCGGATCGTGAACGATGAACATTCCGACATCGTAGGTCGTGCGCAGATACGGCTCGAGCTGCCCCGCCGTGTAGGCTTCCGGCCCGGTTCTCTATCCGAAACGGGATGTCATGAAGGCATCGTCCCTTCTACCGGTTGCGACGTCATCGACCTCCGCAGCATTCTGCTCCAGTGTTCGATCGACAAAGTCGTTCGCAGTCTCCACCGGCTCGAAAGAGCCATCGCGCTTCAGGCCGTAACTGATGACCGGGAACGTCCTTCTGCTGGCCAGGACGCGACCCATCATCTCCGCATCCGTCTTGCCGACATGCTCGCGAAGCGTATGCCCGCCGCGCGCCTCTTCCTCGGAGAGCAAGACCCTGTACCGGCGGTCGGCATCGTCCGAGACGTGGAAGATCCGCGCATCGTCGGCGAAATCATGCCCGTCGCCCGTATCGCCATCCGTCCATTGGCCCCCGCTCGGGTTCCCGGCCGGCACGCGGGGTTGGTCGGCGTGATACGCACGCAGCGACAGGCGCAACCGCAGGAAGGCGACCTCCACGCGGTACGCGGCGATCAGCCATCTCGCCCGCAAAAGGCCCGTCGCGCCTGACGCCATGGACTGCACCCCTCGGATCTTCCTATATTCCTACACAGGAATATAGTCAGAAAAGCGAGGCTCTCCGCGGTTCTCAAACGCGAAGCGCCGGAGCCTCGAGGAGGCTCCGGCGCTTCGTCGTGGGCGATGGGAGCGGGCGTCGCGCCCGCCCCGGCCTCAGAGCGAGTAGTACATCGTGAACTCGACCGGGTGCGGGGTCATCTCGTAGCGCATGACCTCCTCCATCTTCAGGGCGATGAACGAGTCGATCTGGTCGTCGGTGAAGACGTCGCCGGCCTTGAGGAAGGCGCGGTCGCGGTCGAGGTTCTGCAGCGCCTCGCGCAACGAGCCGCAGACGGTGGGGATCTTCTTCAGCTCGCGCGGGGGCAGGTCGTAGAGATCCTTGTCCATGGCCGCGCCTGGATCGATCTTGTTGAGGATGCCGTCGAGCCCGGCCATCAGCAGCGCCGAGAAGGCGAGGTAGGGGTTGGCCATCGGATCGGGGAAGCGGACCTCGACGCGCTTGGCCTTCGGGCTCTTCGTCCACGGGATGCGGCAGGAGGCCGAGCGGTTGCGCGCCGAGTAGGCGAGCAGCACGGGGGCCTCGTAGCCCGGCACCAGGCGCTTGTAGGAGTTGGTCGACGGGTTGGTGAAGGCGTTCAGCGCCTTGGCGTGCTTGATGATGCCGCCGATGTACCACAGGCATTCCTGGGAGAGGCCGGCGTACTTGTCGCCGGCGAAGATCGGCTTGCCGTCCTTCCAGATCGACTGGTGCACGTGCATGCCCGAGCCGTTGTCGCCGAAGACCGGCTTCGGCATGAAGGTCGCGGTCTTGCCGAAGCTCTGCGCCACGTTGTGGATGCAGTACTTGTAGATCTGCATATGGTCGGCGAGCAGCGTCAGCGTGTCGAACTTCATGCCGAGCTCGTGCTGGGCGCTGGCGACCTCGTGGTGGTGCTTCTCCACCTTCACGCCCATGCCCTGCATCGCGGCCAGCATCTCGCCGCGCATGTCCTGGGCCGAATCCTGCGGCGGCACCGGGAAGTAGCCGCCCTTGGTGGCGACGCGGTGGCCGAGGTTGCCGCCCTCGTAGTCCGTGAAGCCGTTGGTGGGCAGCTCGGTCGAATCGAGCTGGAAGCCGGTGTGGTACGGGTCGGCGCCGAACTTCACGTCGTCGAACACGAAGAACTCGGCCTCCGGGCCGACGTAGATCGTGTCGCCGATGCCGGTGGACTTGAGATAGGCCTCGGCGAGCTTGGCGGTGCCGCGCGGGTCGCGCGGGTAGGGCGCGCCGGTCGAGGGCTCGAGCACGTCGCAGACGATGACCATGGTGGCCGCCGAGAAGAACGGGTCCATCGTGGCGGTCGCCGGGTCCGGCATCAGCAGCATGTCGGATTCGTTGATCGCCTTCCAGCCGGCGATCGACGAGCCGTCGAACATCGTGCCTTCCTCGAAGATCTCGTCGTCCACCAGGCTGACGTCGAAGGTGACGTGCTGCCACTTGCCGCGCGGGTCCGTGAACCGGAAGTCGACATACTTGACGTCGTTGTCCCGGATGGTCTTGAGCACCTCGGCCGCTGTCGTCATCGTGGACGTCCTCCTGACATTCGTGGGCCGCCGCACCGTGCCGTGCGCCGGACGTGGGCTCCATACAGCCCGCGACGCCGTCGTGCCAACCGAAGGGGCCGGGAAATCGTCGTCGCGCGCCGGCGCGCGCGGCCTCGGACGACGGGCGGTGCCGCCGCATCGCCCGCGCCCGAACCGAGCGGGGCGGCCCTCTCTGAGCCCGACGCTCACGCGGAGTTGACTGCCTCGGCCGCGCGGGGACGGGAACCGCCGGCGGGACGGCGTTTCGCTGGCACGGTCCCTGCTAGCGGGGTCTCGGTCGTCGGAAGCCCCGGAGCGGCTGCCGTTCCCGCTGGCTTTTCATCGTTAACGGACGAGAGACTCGGAATGACGAAATACAAACTCGAGTATTTGTGGCTCGACGGGTACACGCCGGTCCCGAATCTTCGCGGCAAGACCCAGATCAAGGACTTCGACGGCTTCCCGACCCTCGAGCAGCTCCCGCTCTGGGGCTTCGACGGCTCATCGACCCTGCAGGCCGAGGGCGGCTCGTCCGACTGCATGCTCAAGCCCGTGCGCCACTTCCCCGATTCCACGCGCAAGAACGGCGTGCTGGTGATGTGCGAAGTGATGATGCCGGACGGCAAGACCCCGCACCCGTCGAACAAGCGCGCCACCATCCACGACGACCCGGGCGCCTGGTTCGGCTTCGAGCAGGAATACTTCTTCTACAAGGACGGCCGCCCGCTCGGCTTCCCGTCGACCGGCTACCCCGCGCCGCAGGGCCCGTACTATTGCGGCGCCGGCTACTCGAACGTCGGCCCGATCGCGCGCCAGATCGTCGAGGAGCACCTCGACCTCTGCCTCGACGCCGGCATCAACCACGAGGGCATCAACGCCGAGGTGGCCAAGGGCCAGTGGGAGTTCCAGATCTTCGGCAAGGGCTCCAAGAAGGCCGCCGACGAGATGTGGGTCGCGCGCTACCTGCTGCAGCGCCTGTGCGAGAAGTACGGCATCGACGTCGAGTACCACTGCAAGCCGCTCGGCGACACCGACTGGAACGGCTCGGGCATGCACGCCAACTTCTCGACCACCTACCTCCGCGAGACCGGCGGCAAGGAATACTTCGAGAAGTTGATGGCGGCGTTCAAGGAGAACCTCGACGACCACATCGCCGTCTACGGCCCCGACAACCACATGCGGCTTACCGGCAAGCACGAGACCGCGGCGATCAACCAGTTCTCCTACGGCGTGGCCGACCGCGGCGCCTCGATCCGCGTGCCGCACTCCTTCGTCAACAACGACTACAAGGGCTACCTGGAAGACCGCCGTCCCAACAGCCAGGGGGACCCCTACCAGATCGCCTCGCAGATCCTGAAGACGGTCGAGTCGGTTCCGACCCACTGAGGTCCGGGATTTCGGCCTTACGCGGCGGCGCGGGTCTTCGGATCCGCGCCGTCTTTCGTTCCCCGGGCGCGTGCCGGTCGGAACGCGGCCCCCCCTCTCCCGGAGGGGAGAGGAGGCCCTTCGGCGCTTCGCGGAGAGCTCACGCGCCGAAGATCGACCAGCCCATGCGCTTGGTCAGGCTTTCCAGCGCGATCCGGCCGAGATGCGAGTTGCCGGATTCGTCGAGGCCGGGCGACCAGACCGCGATCGAGGCCCGGCCCGGGGCGATCGCCAGGATGCCGCCGCCGACGCCGCTCTTGCCCGGCAGGCCGACCCGGTAGGCGAACTCGCCCGAGCCGTCGTAGTGGCCGCAGGTCAGCATCACCGCGTTGATGCGGCGCGCGCGCTCGGGCGGGATCACCGACAGGCCGGTGGCGGGGTTCCGGCCGGAATGGGCCAGGAAGCGCCCCGCCGTGGCGAGCTGCCGGCACGACATGCTGATCGCGCAATGGTGGAAGTAGACGCCGAGCGTGTAGTCGACCGGGTTCTCGACCACGCCAAAGGACTTCATGTAGTTGGCCAGCGCCACGTTGCGGAAGCCGGTGCGCTTCTCGGACGCCGCCACCGCCTCGTCGATGGCGATGGTCGGGTCGTTGGCGAGCGCCTGCATGAAGCGCAGGATCTCGCCCAGCGCCTCGCGCGGCTGGTGGCCGGACAGGATCACGTCGGTCACCGCGATCGCGCCGGCATTGATGAAGGGGTTGCGCGGAACGCCCTGCTCGCGCTCCAGCTGCACGATCGAGTTGAACGGGCTGCCCGAGGGCTCGCGCCCGACGCGCTTCCACAGGGCGTCGCCGACCATGCCGAGCGCGAGCGTCAGGGTGAAGACCTTCGACACGCTCTGGATCGAGAACGGGGTCTCGCTGTCGCCGGCCGCGGCGATGGTGCCGTCGGCATCGATCACGACGAGGCCGAAGGCCTGCGGGTCGACGCGGGCGAGCTCGGGGATGTAGCGCGCGACCGTGCCCCGGTCGGAGCGCTGCCGCATCTCGTAGGCGATCTCCTCGACCACGCTGCGCAGGTGCGGAGCGAGGCTCACGCGCCGCCTCCCGGCGCGGGGCTCAGATCGCGTCCGGCCCGGTCTCGCCGGTGCGGATGCGGATCGCCTCCTCGATGGTCGAGACGAAGATCTTGCCGTCGCCGATGCGGCCGGTCTGGGCCGACTTGCGGATCGCCTCGACGGCGCCCTCGACTAGCGCGTCCGAGAGCACGATCTCGAGCTTCACCTTGGGCAGGAAGTCGACGACGTATTCCGCGCCGCGATACAGCTCGGTGTGGCCCTTCTGGCGGCCGAAGCCCTTGGCCTCGATCACGGTGATGCCCTGGAGGCCGACCTCCTGGAGCGCCTCCTTCACCTCGTCGAGCTTGAAGGGCTTGATGATCGCTTCGATCTTCTTCATGCCGGACGGCCCAACCTGCGCTCTATGATGCCGAATTTCTATCACTCCGCCGGTCCGGCCGCCACGCCGTTTTCAACCCGCCCCCGGGGAAACTGCCCATTCTGGTTGCATGAAATGCAAATCGTTTAGGCAATTTCGCCGTGAGGGCCGATTGTTTGGGCATCGGCTGGACCGTGCACGGGCAGTGCGGCTTCGAACGAGACGGAAGTGACGTGATGGACGGCTCACGCCTGATGACGGTCGACGCGATGAGGACCGTCGATGCGACGGCGATCGCCGGGGGCACGCCGGGCATCGCCCTGATGCGGGCGGCCGGCGCCGCGGTGGCGGAGCGAGCGCGGGCGCACCTGACCCCGGGCGGCCGGGTGCTCGTCCTGTGCGGCCCCGGCAACAACGGCGGCGACGGGTTCGTCGCGGCCCGCCTGCTCGCCGAGGCCGGGCACGGCGTCGATCTCGCCCTGCTCGGCCCCCGCGACGCCCTCTCGGGCGATGCGGCCGAGGCCGCGGCGGCGTGGAGCGGGACGGTGCTGGGCCTGGCGGAGGCCGAGCCGTCGCGCGCCGACCTCGTCGTCGATGCGCTGTTCGGCGCCGGCCTGTCGCGCGACCTCGAAGGGCCGGCCCGCCATGCGCTCGAGCGGGTCGCGGCGTCCGGGCGCCCGGTGCTGGCGGTCGACGTGCCGAGCGGGGTCGACGGCGATACCGGCGCCGTCCGCGGCTTCGCGGTCCGGGCGGTCGAGACCGTCACGTTCGTCGCGGAGAAGCCCGGCCACCGGCTCCAGCCCGGCCGCGGCCTGTGCGGCCGGCTGCACGTCGCCGGGATCGGCACCGGCCCGGCGGCGTTCGCGGCCGGGCTCGCGGTCGGCGCGCCGGCGTTCCGCAACGGACCGGAGGTCTGGGGCGCGCGCCTGCCGCGGCTCGCCGATGCGAGCCACAAGTACACCCGCGGCCACGCCCTCGTGCTGTCGGGGCCGGCCACCCGCACCGGCGCGGCGCGGCTGGCCGCCCGCGGCGCGCTGCGGATCGGGGCCGGGCTCGTCACGGTGGCCTCGCCCGAGCGGGCGCTGGCGGAGAACGCCGCCCACCTCACCGCGATCATGCTGCGGCCGTGCGACTCCGCCGACGACCTCGACGACCTGCTCACCGACGAGCGCATCAACGCGATCCTGGCGGGTCCCGGCCTCGGCGTCGGCGAGGCGACGCGCGACCTCGTCGCGGTGGCGGCCGCCGCCGGGCGCGGCCTCGTGCTCGACGCCGATGCGCTGACGAGCTTTTCCAAGCAGGCGGCCCTGCTCGCCGCCCACCTCGCCGACGGCGACGCGAAGGCGGTGCTGACCCCGCATGCGGGCGAGTTCGCGAAACTGTTCGCGGGCACCGACGCCGTCGCGGAGGTCGGCAAGCTCGAGCAGGCCCGCCGCGCCGCCGCACGGGTCGGCGCCGTGGTGGTGCTCAAGGGCCCCGACACGGTGGTGGCCGCCCCCGACGGCCGTGCCGCGATCAACGACCACGCCACGCCGTGGCTCGGCACCGCCGGCTCGGGCGACGTGCTCGCCGGCCTGGTCGCGGGGCTCCTGGCCCAGGGCATGCCGCCGTTCGAGGCGGCCTGCGCCGCGGCCTGGCTCCACGGCGATGCCGGCCTGCGCCACGGCCCGGGGCTGATCGCCGAGGATATTCCGGAGTTGATGCCGGCGGTGCTGGCGGGGGTTCTGGAAGAGCTTGGAGGGTGACGACGGCCTTTTCCCTCCCCCGCAAAGGGGGGGAGGGAAGAAGCGGGCTGCGTCACGTCACCTCGAAGCAGGTCCACAGCCCGGTGTCGAACCGCTCCAGCACCGTCGCGCTGATCAGCCAGCGGCCGGGATTGTCGGCCTGGAAGGCGATGCGGGCGGTGCGGCCTTCGAGGAGCTGGAAGGTGTCGAGCCAGTAGGGCTCCCAGCCGTCGTCGAGGGGGTGGAGCAGGCGGAAGACGTGGCCGTGCAGGTGCAGCGCCTGCGGGAACGCGGTCTCGTTGCGCAAGGCCAGCACCACCACCTGGCCGCGCTTCACCGTGAAGATCGGCGCGAGGCCCGCGGTCGCGCTGGTGCCGTTGACCGACCAGATCCGGTTGGCGTCCCCGGAATAGGCCGGCTCCGCCTCGGGCTTGTCCTTCGAGAGGCTGGCGCCGCCGGTGATCACCACGTCGCGGCGCAGCGCGTTCTGCAGCTTGACCTCGCGCGGCAGCAGCGGGTTCTCGCCGATCGGCCCGATCGGCGGCCGCTTCTCGGTGACGGCCGAGCCCTTGGTGACGACGGTGGCGAGCTGCAGGCCCTGGCCGACCAGCGCGGTGATCGCCCCCTTCGCGTCGGCCTCCGCCGGCAGGTCGATCAGCAGGTCGTAGCGGGTGCCGGGCGGGAACGGCAGCGTCGCGCGCAGCGGCTCGAACGTGTCGGTCGGCTGGCCGTCGACCGCCGCGACGTAGACCTTCAGGCCCTCGAAGCGGATGCGGGTCGCCCGGGCGTTGCAGGCGTTGCCGAGCCGCACCCGGATCCGGCTGCCCGGCCTCGCCTCGAAGGTGGCCGGCACGTTGGCGCCGTTGATGGTCACGAGGTTGCCGAGCCGCCCGTTGCTCGCCGCGAACGCGGTCTGGCCGAAGGGCAGCAGCGCGCCGTCGTCCTGCAGGCGCCAGTCCTGCATCAGCAGCGACACGTCGGCCTCGACCGCGGGGGGCGCCTTCTCCTCGACGATCAGGAAGCCGGCGAGGCCCCGGCCGGACGGCTCGCTCGATCCGCCGACCACGAGCGGACGGACCAGGAAGGTGCCGGCGTCGGGCGGCACGAAATCGTAGGTGAAGTCGGCGCCGGGCGCGACCGGCGCCTGCGTCACGCCGCCGACGCCGTCCATGGCGTTCTTGTTGCGCACCCCGTGCCAGTGCAGCGAGAGCGGCTTGTCGGTCCTGTTCTCGACCCGCACGCGCACGGCCTCGCCGAGCTTCACCCGGAACGTCGGAGGCGCCGAGGTCCCGTCGAACGACCATACGGCGGTCTCGGGGGCGGGCTCGGGCCGGAAGCGCGTCTTGGACGGCGCCGCCTTCGCGGCGCGCGGCTCCGGCAGCGGCGCGGTCGGCGCCCCCGGCGCAGGCGCCGCGGGCTTGCCCTGGGCCCGGCCGGCCCGCGGGAGCAGGAGGAACGCGGCGCTTCCCAGGAAGAGCGCCCGACGCGACGCGCCGTGTCGAGATTCGGTCGGCGGCGCGGATCGGGCTGTCGGCATGGAACCTCGGAGCGGCGGGGCGCGCGCGCGGAATCCGGGGCGGATTCCGGGGCCGCCGCTTGTAGCCGCCGCCCCCGCGCGGCGCCACCGTTTCGGACCCGCAAGTTTTTTGCTGCGGCCTGTGCCTCGCATGCTATAGACCCGCCCTCCGGCGGCCGGACACGCGCCGGGCATCGGCGCTCGCGGGCGTGGCGGAACTGGTAGACGCGCTGGATTTAGGTTCCAGTGTCGCAAGACGTGGGGGTTCGAGCCCCTCCGCCCGCACCAGCTCCGCCGTCGGAAACGGAAACGGCCGATCCCTGTGCGGACGCGGGCGGCCGGCTCCGCCCAGCGGATGCCGTTCGCCTCGCGCGGTCCCGCTTCCCCGTACCGAACCCGCGACTCCGCCAGGCCTCAGCAAGGGCCGCACCCGGATGCTCGCGCATACGATCACACGGACTTTGAGAGCGACGACGATGCAGGTGACCGAGACACACTCCGAGGGGCTGAAGCGCACGTTTCAGGTGTCCCTCGCCGCGAGCGAGCTCGAGGATCGCCTGAACACCGAGCTGTCGGGCATGAAGGACAAGGTCCAGCTCAAGGGCTTCCGGCCGGGCAAGGTGCCGGTGGCGCACCTGCGCAAGGTCTACGGCCGCTCGGTGATGGCCGACGTGGTGCAGAACGCCGTCAACGAGGCGAACCAGAAGATCGTCGCCGACAACGGCCTCAAGCTCGCCCTCGAGCCGCAGATCGAGTTCCCCTCCGACCAGTCGGTGGTCGAGAAGGCGCTCGACGCCAAGGCCGACCTCTCGTTCAAGGTCGCCCTCGAGGTGCTGCCGAGCTTCGAGCTCGCCGACCTCTCCGACGTCAGCCTGACCAAGCTGGTCGCCACCCCCTCGGACACCGAAGTGAACGAGGCGCTGGAGCGCATGGCCGGCCAGAGCCGCCCGTTCACCGAGCGCGACGCCGGCGCGGCCGCCGAGACCGGCGACCGCCTCACCATCGACTTCGTCGGCCGCATCGACGGCACCGAGTTCGAGGGCGGCAAGGGCGAGGGCATCGATCTCGAGCTCGGCTCGAACTCCTTCATCCCCGGCTTCGAGGAGGCGCTGGTCGGCGCCAAGGTCGGCGAGCAGCGCCTCGTCAAGGCGACCTTCCCGGAGGCCTACGGCGCCGAGCAACTCGCCGGCAAGGACGCCGAGTTCGACGTGACCGTCACCAAGATCCAGGCGCCGGGCGAGGCCAAGATCGACGACGACTTCGCCAAGGGCATGGGCCTCGACTCCCTCGACGCGCTCAAGGAGGCGGTGGCCAAGGCGATCGGTACCGACTTCGAGGCGGCCTCGCGCCGCAAGCTCAAGAAGGAGCTCCTCGACGCGCTCGACGGCCGCTACGCCTTCGACCTGCCGCCCTCGCTCGTCGCGCAGGAATTCGCCAGCGTCTGGGCCCAGGTCGAGCAGGACCTGAAGGCCCGCGGCAAGACCTTCGAGGACGAGGACACCACCGAGGAGAAGGCCACCGCCGAGTACCGCAAGATCGCCGAGCGTCGCGTGCGCCTCGGCTTGGTGCTTGCGCAGGTCGGCGAGAGCGCCGATATCAAGGTCTCCGACGAAGAGGTGAACCAGGCCCTCATCGCCCGGGTCCGGCAGTTCCCGGGCCAGGAGCAGCAGGTCTGGGATTTCTACCGGAAGAATGCGCAGGCGCTCGCCGAGCTTCGGGCGCCGCTGTTCGAGGAGAAGGTCGTCGACCACGTCCTCGGCCAGGTCAAGCTGGTGGAGGAGCCCGTCTCGAAGGAGACGCTCTTCGCCGACGAGGAAGCCGACGACGCCGGCGACGGGAAGGCCGACGCCAAGTCGGCCGACTCGACGTCCGCCGAGGCGGCGCCGGCTGAATCGAAGGCCGACTGAGCCCGCGCTCGTCTCGAGGCGGCGGGCATATGGTTAGGCGGCGTTAAGGAATGCCGTCGTTCGCTGACGCGCCCGGCCTCTCCGTGATTCGCGGAGGGCCGGGCCCCTTGGAGCCCAAAAGGCCATGATGAGAGATCCGGTCGACTATTATAACAGCGCGCTCGTGCCCATGGTGGTCGAGCAGTCGAGCCGCGGCGAGCGGGCGTTCGACATCTACTCGCGACTGCTGCGCGAGCGGATCATCTTCCTCACCGGACCGGTCGAGGATTACGGCGCGTCGCTGATCGTCGCGCAGCTGCTGTTCCTCGAGGCTGAGAACCCGAAGAAGGAGATCTCCTTCTACATCAACTCGCCCGGCGGCGTGGTGACCTCGGGCCTGTCGATCTACGACACGATGCAGTTCATCCGTTGCCCGGTGACGACGCTCTGCGTCGGCCAGGCCGCCTCGATGGGCTCGCTGCTCCTCACCGCCGGCGAGCCGGGCCACCGCTTCGCCCTGCCCAACGCCCGCATCATGGTCCACCAGCCGTCCGGCGGGTTCCAGGGCCAGGCCACCGACATCCTGATCCACGCCCGCGAGATCGAGGCGCTGAAGAAGCGCCTCAACGAGATCTACGTGAAGCACACCGGGCGCGACTACGACTCGATCGTCCAGGCGCTGGAGCGCGACAACTTCATGACCGCCGATGCGGCCAAGGAGTTCGGCCTGATCGACGAGGTCATCCAGAAGCGGCCCGAGCCGGCCGCCGCCTGAGGAGGCCGCATGCCCTCGCCCGGCGGCCGCGGCGTCGCCGGGGGAGGGGTGTGGCGATCGCGGCCTTGATCCCGCCGCGGCCGCGTGTTTGCATCGGGGTTCGCGGCGACCGGTTCGCGAGGGACCCCAGGCAAAGACGCGCAGGTGACTTTTTCTTTAAGCGGATTCCCTTACTTGTAAACGATGCGCGTGTGCCCCCGGCTGGCAGCGCACGCACGAATCGGAGACCGATATGAGCAAGACTGGCGGCACCGACTCCAAGAGCACGCTGTACTGCTCGTTTTGCGGCAAGAGCCAGCACGAGGTCCGCAAGCTGATCGCGGGCCCGACGGTGTTCATCTGCGACGAGTGCGTCGAGCTGTGCATGGACATCATCCGCGAGGAGTCGAAATCCTCCCTGGTGAAGAGCCGCGACGGCGTGCCCACGCCGAAGGAGATCCGGCGCGTCCTCGACGACTACGTCATCGGCCAGGACTTCGCGAAGAAGGTCCTCTCGGTCGCGGTGCACAACCACTACAAGCGCCTCGCCCACGCGACCAAGCACAACGACGTCGAGCTGGCCAAGTCCAACATCATGCTGATCGGGCCGACGGGCTCGGGCAAGACGCTGCTCGCGCAGACGCTAGCCCGCATCCTCGACGTGCCGTTCACCATGGCGGACGCGACCACGCTGACCGAGGCGGGCTACGTCGGCGAGGACGTCGAGAACATCATCCTCAAGCTGCTCCAGGCCTCGGACTACAACGTCGAGCGGGCGCAGCGCGGCATCGTCTACATCGACGAGATCGACAAGATCTCGCGCAAGTCCGACAACCCCTCGATCACCCGCGACGTCTCGGGCGAGGGCGTGCAGCAGGCGCTCCTGAAGATCATGGAAGGCACCGTCGCCTCCGTGCCTCCGCAGGGCGGCCGCAAGCACCCGCAGCAGGAGTTTCTGCAGGTCGACACGACCAACATCCTGTTCATCTGCGGCGGCGCCTTCGCCGGGCTCGAGCGGATCATCTCGGCGCGCGGCAAGGGCACCTCGATCGGCTTCGGCGCGACCGTGCAGGCCCCCGACGACCGGCGCACCGGCGAGGTGTTCCGCTCGGTCGAGCCCGAGGACCTGCTGAAGTTCGGCCTCATCCCCGAGTTCGTCGGCCGCCTTCCCGTGCTGGCGACGCTCGAGGACCTCGACGAGGACGCCCTCAAGAAGATCCTCCAGGAGCCGAAGAACGCCCTGGTGAAGCAGTACCAGCGGCTGTTCGAGATGGAGAACGTCGACCTGACGTTTCAGGACGAGGCGCTGTCGCTCGTCGCCCGCAAGGCGATCGAGCGCAAGACCGGCGCCCGCGGCCTGCGCTCCATCCTGGAGACGATCCTCCTCGACACGATGTACGACCTGCCGGGCCTCGACTCGGTGGAGCAGGTCGTGATCGGCCCCGAGGTGGTCGAGGGCAAGTCGCGCCCGCTCTTCATCCACGGCGACCGCAACAAGGAAGCGCCGGCCAGCGTCAGCGCCTGACGTGCGCCGGCGCACATGCGCTAAATCCTTGATGGAGCGGGCCGATCACGGATCGGCCCGCGACAGGTGGGCACCTTGAAACGGGGCTCCTGGAAAACCACCTGAGGCTCAGCGCAGTGGCCGCTGCCTCCCTTGAGGGGCGGTGCCGCGCCACCAGCCGCAAAGTCTCCAGCAGACCTATCCCGACCCTCGCGGCCCGGTCGGCCCCTGGCAGGAAGCTTGCTCCGAATCGGAGGAGCGACCGCCCGGCGTCCCTCATGAGGAAGTCAACGATGACCCAATCGAAATCCCGCCAGCCGGTCGTTCCGGGCTCGACCGGCTCCTACGCCGTCCTGCCGTTGCGCGACATCGTCGTCTTCCCGCACATGATCGTGCCCTTGTTCGTGGGTCGCGAGAAGTCCATCCGCGCGCTCGAGGAGGCGGTCAAGACCGACCGCCACATCCTGCTCGCCACCCAGATCAACGCCGGCGACGACGACCCGGCCACCGACGCGATCTACACGATCGGGACGCTCGCCTCCGTGCTGCAGCTCCTGAAGCTGCCCGACGGCACCGTGAAGGTGCTGGTCGAGGGCGGCGGCCGTGCCAAGATCACCGGCTTCACCCGCTCGGACGAGTACTACGAGGCCGAGGCCGAGGCCCTGGTCGACGAGCTCGGCGACAAGGTCGAGGCCGAGGCGCTCGCGCGCTCGGTGCTCTCGGAGTTCGAGAACTACGTCAAGCTCAACAAGAAGATCTCGCCCGAGGTCGTCTCCGCGGTCACGCAGATCGAGGAGCCCTCGAAGCTCGCCGACACGATCGGCTCGCACCTCCTCGTCAAGATCGCCGACAAGCAGGCGATCCTGGAGACGCCGACGGTGGCCGCGCGCCTGGAGCGCGTGCTGTCGCTGATGGAGAGCGAGATCTCCGTGCTGCAGGTGGAGAAGCGCATCCGTACCCGCGTCAAGCGGCAGATGGAGAAGACCCAGCGCGAGTACTACCTCAACGAGCAGATGAAGGCGATCCAGAAGGAACTCGGCGACGAGGACGGCCGCGACGAGCTGGCCGAGCTCGAGGACAAGATCGAGAAGACCAAGTTCACCAAGGAAGCCCGCGAGAAGGCGTCGGCCGAGCTGAAGAAGCTGCGCCAGATGTCGCCGATGTCGGCCGAGGCGACGGTGGTGCGCAACTACCTCGACTGGATGCTCGGCATCCCGTGGAACAAGCGCTCGAAGATCAAGAAGGATCTCCTCGGCGCCCAGGTCCTGCTCGACGGCGACCATTTCGGTCTGGAGAAGGTCAAGGAGCGGATCGTCGAGTACCTCGCCGTGCAGCAGCGGGCCAACAAGCTCACTGGGCCGATCCTCTGCCTCGTCGGGCCCCCCGGCGTCGGCAAGACCTCGCTCGGCAAGTCGATCGCCAAGGCGACGGGTCGCGAGTTCGTGCGGATGTCGCTCGGCGGCGTGCGTGACGAGGCCGAGATCCGCGGCCACCGCCGGACCTACATCGGCTCGATGCCCGGCAAGATCGTCCAGTCGATGCGCAAGGCCAAGACCTCGAACCCGCTCATCCTGCTGGACGAGATCGACAAGATGGGCATGGATTTCCGCGGTGACCCCTCTGCCGCCCTGCTGGAGGTTCTCGACCCCGAGCAGAACGCGACCTTCAACGACCATTACCTCGAGGTCGACTACGACCTGTCGAACGTGATGTTCGTGACGACCGCCAACACCCTCAACATCCCTGGGCCCCTGATGGACCGCATGGAGGTGATCCGCATCGCCGGGTACACCGAGGAGGAGAAGGTCGAGATCGCGCGCAAGCACCTGATCCAGAACGCGCTGAAGAAGCACGGCCTGGACAGCAAGGAATGGTCGATCGACGACGAGGCCCTGCTGATGCTCGTCCGCCGCTACACGCGGGAGGCGGGCGTGCGCAACCTCGAGCGCGAGCTGTCGAACCTGATCCGCAAGGCGGTGAAGGAGATCCTCATCACCAAGGTGAAGAGCGTCGAGATCGACGTCGAGCGCCTGCAGGTCTTCCTCGGCCCGCCGAAGTTCCGCTACGGCGAGATCGATGCCGACGACCAGGTCGGCGTGGTCACCGGGTTGGCCTGGACCGAGGTCGGCGGCGAGTTGCTGACGATCGAGGGCGTCATGATGCCGGGCAAGGGCAAGATGACGGTCACGGGCAACCTGAAGGACGTGATGAAGGAGTCG
Organism: Methylobacterium sp. J-059; assembly: GCF_022829485.1. NCBI lineage: Bacteria > Pseudomonadati > Pseudomonadota > Alphaproteobacteria > Hyphomicrobiales > Methylobacteriaceae > Methylobacterium > Methylobacterium sp. J-059. The sequence continues at coordinate 32,784 of NZ_JAKSYA010000052.1, read as the reverse complement.
ATCTCGGCGGCGGCGAGCTACGTCCGCTCGCGGGCGCTCGACTTCGGCATCGAGCCGCCGCTGTTCGAGCGCCGGGACATCCACGTCCACGTGCCGGAGGGGGCGACCCCGAAGGACGGGCCCTCGGCCGGCATTGCCATGGCGACCGCCATCGTCTCGACCTTCACCGGCATCCCGGTGCGCCGCGACATCGCCATGACCGGCGAGGTCACGCTCCGCGGGCGGGTGCTGCCGATCGGCGGCTTGAAGGAAAAGCTGCTCGCTGCGCTCCGCGGCGGCATCAAGACGGTGCTGATCCCCGAGGAGAACGCCAAGGACATCGCTGAGGTGCCCGACAGCGTGAAGAACGGGATGGAGATCATCCCCGTCGCGATGATGGATCAGGTCCTCAAGCACGCCCTGGTGCGCCAGCCCGAGGCGATCGCCTGGGAGGAAGTGATCCCGGTCAAGAAGACGGCCGAGGACGGCGCCGCCTTCGTCGCCCACTGACCGCCCGAGCATGAACGACGAGGCCCCGGAGCACCGCTCCGGGGCCTTTCGCTTGCATGGTCCCCCGCGAAAGGCCGCCCATGCGCATCCTGGTGATCAATCCCAACACCACCGAGGCCGTGACCGAGCGCGTCGCCGCGCATGTCCGCCGGATCGCGGGGGCCGCCGCCACGATCGTGCTGGCGACCGGCCGCTTCGGGGCCCGCTACATCGCCAGCCGGAGCGCCGCGGCGATCGCCGGCCACGCCGCGCTCGACGCCTTCGCCGAGCACGGGGCCGGATGCGATGCGGTCTACCTCGCCTGCTTCGGCGATCCCGGCCTGCTGGCGCTGCGCGAGATCGCCCCCGTCCCGGTCGTCGGCATGGCCGAGGCCGCCTGCCGCGAGGCGGCCTCGGCCGGGCGCTTCGCCATCGTCACCGGGGGGACGGCGTGGCGGCCGATGCTGAGCGAGTTCGTCGCGCTCCTCGGCCTCTCGGACCGGCTCGCCGGCCTCCGCACGACGAACGCCACCGGCGGCGAGATCCACCGCGACCCGGACGCGGCCCTGGCCGACCTGATCGCCGCCTGCCGCGCCTGCGCCGACGAGGACGGGGCCGACACGGTGATCCTCGGCGGCGCCGGCTTGGCGGGCCTCGCCGAGCGCATCCAGCCCGCGGTTCCGGTACCCGTCCTGTGCTCGGTGGAGGCCGGCACCCGCGCGGTCCTCGCCGCCGCGGCCCGACCCGGCCCCACGCCGCCCGACCGCCCGGCGATCGACAGCGCCGGCCTGTCCCCGGCCCTGGCGCAACTCCTGGCCGGCGCGTAGGGGGGCGCCGCGCGCCTCGGCCTTGCCTCGGTGCCGCGGCATGCCGTACCACGCGGGCGCGGGCGGTTAGCTCAGTTGGTAGAGCGTCTCCTTTACACGGAGAGGGTCGGGGGTTCGAGTCCCTCACCGCCCACCATTGTTTACAACGCGTTACGGCGAGCAATTGGGGTTTTGGGCAGTGCTTCCCCCAATAACTCCCCAACAACAGTGAAATTAGTTCTAGACGTTTCTGCCGCCGCTCTGTTCCTTCCAGGGATGATCGGTGCGCTGTGCCCAGCAGGCCACCCGCATCCGGCCGATGCGGAACGTGTTCGGGTCCGACGCTAAACGGACGGGATGTGCGGTCTCGACAACCGCATCCGGCGAGCTATCGTGCCGGAGTGCGTACGATCTCCCTGACTCTCGCCGTGCTCCTTCTGGGAAGTGCCGCCCATGCCGAGCCGGCGTCGACGCTCAAGGGTCTTTGGCGGGTGATGTAAGCCTGCCCGGAGCAACGGCGATCCGGCCGAGTCCTAGGATCGGAAGTCGCCGTCCTCTTCAGCATCAAGCGGGATTTGAGCCTTCAAAGGGTTCCTTGAATGTCGCATGCGCATCTGATCGGAGACGATGCCGATCGGAGGGCCTTTCTGTATCGGACCCTCGGGGCGATCGCGCGCTGTTTCCTGTTGAGCCTCACAGACGGCCTCGACGGCGCAATCTCCGGCTGGCCTCGCCGGTTGCGCGTCGTTAATCGGGCTCGGGAGCGTGGCGCGTAGAGATGGCGAGCGCGTCTGGTTGGCGCCCGGGCTCGGGCGCATGCCGTTACGTCACGCGGCGGCGGATGTTATCGGACGAGGCGAGCCGGCTGGCACTCGAGCGGGAACAAGCGTCACCTATTCGGGGGGCAAGGCCTCCGCCACCGGGCCTTCGGGGAACGGTGTCGGCAAGTTGAGCTTGCAGCGCTGGCCGCCTGGAAGACGGTTTCCCGGATTGGGCAGTTCCAGGCGGATACCGAAGGTACCGCTGGCCGCATCGAAGACGTGATCAACGACGGTCACCCGCGCCTCGTAGCTTCCCCCGAGGGGCTTCTCGAGATGTACAATTCCCACCGACCCAATGCGCAGCTCGTTCCAGCGTTCGACGCCGACATACGCCTCGACGTAGAGCGGATCGAGCTGCACGAGGGTGTAGATTCCGCTGTCCTGGCGCACGAACTCGCCTGCCGACATCAAGCGCTCGGTAACAAGGCCGCTGATCGGGCTCCGGATGATGCGCAGATCGAGCTGCGCCTGCGCCCGCTTCAGCTCGATCTCGGCGAGGTTGTGCTTGAGTGTTTCGGTCTGCAGGTCGCGCTTGCCGATCTCAAAGTCGGCCTCGACCTGATCGAGCTTCTCCTGGGTGACGATGCCCTTGCCGAGCTGGCTCTGACGCTCGTTGCGGCGGCGGTACATGTCGACCCGTGTGCGCTGGGCCTCGACGTTGGCCGAGGATTCCGCCTGCGCCTTGGACAAGGCGACGTTGGCCTCCTCGACGCTAGTGTCGAGCCGGGCGACGACCTGCCCCTCCGCGACCGTGTCGCCGCGATTGACTAGGACGTCCTTGAGGATGCCCAGGGTGGCGCTGCCGATCTTCAGCTTCTGGGCGGGCTCGATGACACAATCCACGGTGACGCCCCCCGCCCCGGCCGCGGTCGCCGAGAGGAGCGCCGCGACGGCTGCGAGGCCTGTCCGCAGGACCCCGGACCGTGTCCGGGACTTGATCGAGGGTATCATCGCGTCCTCACTCAGAATGGCCGGCGAAGGCCAGGATGCGGTCCTGCATCTGATCGGACCGCAGGAGATCGGCACGCATGCGGGCGTGCAGCCGTTCGGCCCGCGCCTGCGCGTGGCGCAGGAGCAGGCGGCCGAAAGTTTGGGCATGGCGGCCGAACAGCGGCATCATCCGCCGCGCCATGCCGCGTGAGAGCAGGCCCCCGTCGAGAAGCGGGTCGTCGAGCGAGAGGATCGCCTGGAAGCAGCCCGGCTCGCCCTGGCGTCCGCTTCGGCCCGCGAGTTGGTCGTCGATCCGTCGGGCGTCGTGGCGCTCCACCATGATTACGTGCAGGCCGCCCACGTCCGCGACGCCCGCTCCAAGCTTGATGTCGGTTCCGCGCCCGGCCATGTTCGTCGCCACCGTGATCCGCCCCCGCAAGCCCGCTTCCGAGACGATCCGGGCTTCTTCGCCGTCCTGTGCCGCGCTCAGCACCGTGTGGGTGAGCCCGGCCTCCGCGAGGTGCCGGCTCGCCACCGCCGAGGCCACGACCGAGCGCGTCCCGACGAGGACGGGGCAACCCTTCTCGTGGAGCGTGCGTATCCGCTCGACGGCGCGGCGCCACTTGGTTTCCTGGTCCGGCAGCACGGCATCTGCCAGGGACAGCCGCCGAAGCGACCGATGCGTGGGGATTCGGGCGACGGCGAGGCCGTAGACGGACCAAAATTCGGCGGCGACGCCGCGGGTCGTTCCCGTCATGCCTGCGAGCCGGCGGTAGCGGCGGAAGAAGCGTTGGTAGGTAATGCGCGCGATCGTCGTGCGCGCGCCCGACAGACTACAGTCTTCTTTGTACTCGATCATCTGATGCAGGCCGTCGCTCCAGGCCCGATCCGGCATGACGCGACCGGTGTAGTGGTCGATAATCTGGACCTTACCGTCGCGGACGAGGTAGTGCTCGTCGCGCAGGAACAGGTGCCGCGCGCTCAATGCTTGACGCACCAGTTCCTCGCAGGTGATCGGGTTGCGGAACGCGCCGCCGCCCGGCTCCGCCAGGACCTCGGCGGCTGCGGCCTTCACCGCTACGACGCCGGCGGCGGTCAGCAGGATGCGCCGTTCCGTGATGTCGATCACAAAATCCCGGCTCTCGACAAGTTTGGCTGCCAGGGCAAGCGCGAGGGCGATCGTCTCCGGACGGAACTGCGATTCGGCCTGACCCGAAATGATCAGCGGCGTGCGGGCCTCGTCAATGAGCACGCTGTCGGCTTCGTCGACGATTGCGAAATCCAGCCCGCGCAGGCGCAGCGTCATCAAGCGGGAGCGGGCCGCATGCAGGCTTTCGAGCTTCAATCGCAGGTTGGTAGCGCGTTGTCCCAGCGCGATCCGGTCCCGCAGATAGTCGAAAGCGAGATCTTTGTTGGTGCAGTAAGTGATGTCGCAGGCATAGGCTGCCGCCCGCTCCGGCTGCTCCTGACCGCTCTTGACCACCCCCACGGTCAGGCCGAGCGCGGCGTAGAGTGGACGCATCATCCCGGCGTCACGCTCGGCGAGGTAGTCATTCACCGTCACCACGTGCACGGCCAGTCCGCCCAGCGCCGCCGTGCCCGCCGCGAGCGTCGCCGTAAGCGTCTTGCCCTCCCCGGTGGCCATCTCGGCGATGCGCCCGTCGATGAGGGCCGCCGCACCCATGAGCTGGACGCTATAGTGGCGCTGCCCCGTCACCCGCCCCGACATCTCACGGATCAGAGCGAAGGCCTCGGCCAGGACCGCGCCCTCGAAGCGCCCGGTCACGCGCAAGGCCGCTGCCACGGCTGCGACCCGCACGTCCAGGGCTGTGCGGTCGAGGCCGGCGAGGCTCGGCGCAAGCGCCTCGGCCTCGGCTGCGACCCGCGCATAGCGCCGCCCCTGCACGCGGGTCAGGTGGGCGCGCACGCGCCCCTGGAGGCGTGCGGCGATGCGCTCCAGGCGTCCGTCCGGTCGGATCGCGCGCTCGGGGTAGAGGATCGGCCGCGCGAGCGCGCCGGCGGGCGGGCGGGCGGCCTCAGACACGGAACTGGCTCAGGAAGGTCTGACGCACGCTCCGCAGGACGCGCCAGGCGATCGGCTCCGAACCGAGATCGAAGCGGACGTAGACTCGCTCGCCGAGGGCGTTGAACGGGATGCCCCCGGGGATGCGGACGTCGAACACGAACAGGCTCTGCAGGGCCTGCGGCTTCTGCGGGTTCCCGTTGTCGACGGCGATCGTTCCCCCGCCTTGGGTGGTCAGCGCGAGGCTCGGCACCTCCTGCTGCGCGCTCGGCACCTCGCGCAGGATCTCGGCGACGTGCACGATGGCGGGGGCCTCGGCGAAGCGCGCGGCAACGGCGACGGTGCGGCTGCGGACGAGGTCGACCTCCGATTGCGGCACCACCACGCGGATCACGGGATCGTCGGCGCCAAGGACGTAGCCGACCTTCTCGCCCCGCTTCAGGAATCGGCCCGGCAGGTCGACGGCGCCCGGCACGATGAACCGACCGGCTTGCTCCGCCCGTAGGACGAGGTCGGCCTTGCGCTGACGGAAGACGCCAAGGGTCGTCTCGCTGCTGCGGATCTGTTCTAGCAGGATCTGGGCCTGCGTGCGGTCGCTCACCCGAACCGCGTCGTAGCGCAGCCGCGTCTCGGTGAGCTGGGCCTCCAGCACTGCGACCCGCGCGTCGAGGGTCGGGTCCTCCATGGCGAGCAGCAGGTCGCCCGCTGACGCGTCGTTGTCCGGCGCGGCGACGAAGCGAGTTATCACGCCGTCGGTCTTGGCGCGGAGCTGAGCGTGATCGGGCACCCAGACGACGCCTTCATCAACCGTGGCGTAGGGCAGCGGCAGCGCGAACACCACCGCGAGGCAGGCCGCCGCCGCCGCTGCGCTGACGCGCACGGCGCGGGCGCGGTGGTTGTGGAGCTGCGGACTCGACGCGAGGTAGGCGACGCCCCTGGCCAGGGGCACCACCACGATGCTGGACACCGACCAGATCGCGACAAGGACGCCGAAGACGAAGAACTGCGTCGCCACCACGGCGGCGATCGCGAGCGAGACGGCGGTCCGGTAGAGGAAGGAGCCGATCGCGTAGAACAGCAGCCACGGCGCCTCGCCGGCCCCGGTCACCGGGCTATCCGCGGCGGTGACGCCGAACACGTGGCGCTGGATGAGATAGAAAACGTAGCGGTTGGCGCGGGAGGCGAGATTGGGGATCTCTAGGAGGTCCGCCAGGATGTAGTAGCCGTCGAAGCGCAGCAGTGGGTTGCCGTTGAAGAGCAGCGTCGAGACGCTGGCGATCACCATCACGTTGAAGGCTGCCGCCCGCACGAGCCCCGGTTCCGCTTGGACCCAGACGATGGCGGCGGCCGATGCGAGGGCGAGCTCGACGATGATGCCAGCACTGGAGACCACGATCCGGCGCCACTTGCTCGAGAAGGAGGCCGCGCCGGACGCATCGACGTAGGGTGCCGGTATGAACACGATCAGCATCATCCCGAACTCGTGGACCTCGCAGCCCCAGGCCTTGGCGGCACAGGCATGCCCGAGCTCGTGCAGGCCCTTGATGATCGGGTAGAGGCAGAACACCAGCGAGACGTTTTGCGCCGTGAGAAGCTGTGTCGAGACGTCGCCGGTGAGCTCGGCCCAGTTCAGCGCTGTGATCACGACACCCGCCGCGACAAGGGCAAGCCACGCCGCGAGGCCGACCCCCGAGAACAGGGGACGGAACAGGGGTGCGAGTCGGTCGAGGGCGGCGTCCGGGTCGAACAGCGGCATCCGCAAGGCGAGGGGGTTGCGCACATGCGCCAGGATCGTCCGGCGATCGGCGGTCGCCGAGCGCTCGGCGAGCTCGTCAAAGTCGGGGGGGAGCGACCCCTGCAGCAGGTCGGAGCCGTGAAGCTGCGCGAGGAGCCGGATGGTCTCGTCCTGGGTTGGCGGCTCGATGCTCTTGCGGCGCCCGAGGAGGTCCCAAATCTCCTGCAGGCTCCGCCGCCCGTCCATCAGGCAGATCATCAGGTTGGCCGCCGGCGAAAGCCGGTGGAAGCGGCCGCTCTGGTGGTCCTGCAGCACGTACCAGACCTCGCCGCGAAAGCGCTGGCGGTGGATCTGCGCGTGTCCGCGCAGGCGCGGCCTCAGATTCGCGACGCGATACCAGGACGAGCTGAACAGCGAATGCGCCACGCCTCAACCCCTCACGGTTGCCAGTGCCAGACGAGGATGCGCGCCCAGTCGAGGATCGGACGCGCGTAGGTCGCGGCGTAGAGGCGGTTGTCGATGTCGATCTTGGCCAAGCCCTCCATGCCCGGCCGCAGGCGGGTCGATCGCGCCCGGATGTGCCCCTCGACGCGGAACATGTTCCGCCCGCTCTTGATCTCGGCCACGGGGGTGATCTTGTCGATTGTCAGCGGGTAGGGCTCGTTGGGCAGGGACGAGGCCAGCATCTGGCCGGTCTGGCCGACCTTGACGTCGGCGATCAGGCGTTCGTCGACGAAGATCACCACCCGGTAATCGTCGAGCGGGGCGATCTCGTAGAGCACCTGTCCGCGGCTGACGGAGCCGCCGATCTGCTGGCTGAGGTCGCCCGAGACCACGAGGCCGTCGAAGGGCGCGAAGAGCTTGGTGCGAGAGAGCTGTTCGTCGATCAGCTTGATCTGCGCCTCGGCCTGGTCGATCTGGCTCTTGACCACATTGATGGTCGCGGGCTGCCGGCCGGCCAGCGCCTTGTCGTATTCATAGACGCGCTGCTGCCGCTCCGTGACCCATCGCAGCCGCTCGAGGGCGAGGTCGCGGTCCTCCATCGCCGCAAGCAGCGCCCCGCGCCGGACCGTGTCGCCCGCCCGCGCCGGCGCCTCCTTCAGGAAGCCGTCGAAGGAGACCACGACGGCCCGGCGCACCAAGCCTTCGATCCGCGCCTCGGCCGTCACGCGGTACGGGCCCGTCGCGATCGAGAGGATTGCGGCGGCGGCCAGCGCGAGGCCGAGCCAGAGCTTCAGCCCGAGATGGCCGTGGCCGACGAGCTTCCCGAAGCCGCCCGCGACGGCTTCGAACACTTTGGTGCCGATGAAGCGATCGTTCTGGCGCTTCTCGTCGAGGACGGGCGCGATCGCCGCGCAGGTGGCGGCCACGAGTTCCACCGTCTCGGGCGTGAAGGGAGCGTCGCTTGGCCGCTCGATCGTGATCGCACCGACGAACCGATCCACCACGAGAAGCGGCACCGTCAGCACCTGGCCGCCGTGCTGGAGCCGGGCTAGCTCGGCGTGGGCGGTCGTGGCGAAGGCATCGCCCGGGGGGGAGGGAAACAGGATGGTCGTACGCTGGTCGAGCGCCTCGTCCATGCAGGCGGAGAGCTTCCGCACAAGGTTCATCTGCTGCCCGAACTGGGCGGAATGGGAGATTGCCACCACCCGCACGCTCCCGCGCCGGGTGAAGCCGATGCCGGCGCGAAGGCCGCCGAAGGCGATCGCCAGGTCCGTCACCGCGGCCATGCAGGCGGCCTTGAAGCGCGCCTGTTCGAGCACGGAGGCGAGCAGGTCGAACGCCGCCCGCGAACGCGCGAGGAGCCGGCTTTCGCTAGCGCCGCGCTCCTCGCGGGCGCGGTCGGTGAGCCAGGGGGCACCCCACTGCACCTGCCGGATCGCCGCCCGCAATTCGTCGCGGTCGGTTGTGGTGAGCGCGAGGCACGCCACCGCGAAGGGCGCTCCGTCCATCGCGATCGGGACGGCGATGCGGCTGTCCGCGCCCGGCCCGACATGGTCGTTCTCCTGAACGACGGGCCGGCCTTCGCGCAAGGCACGCTCGGCTGCATCGCGCAGCGGGTCCGTCGCGCCGCGATCGCCCCCCTCAGGCCATGCCGCGAGCAGAGTTAGGCCGCCGGTCGATTCGGTGACGAGAACGAGACCACGGCTCGCCGCGGGGAGCATCCGGCCCTGGAAGGCGAGCCAGGACCGCGCCGTCTCCACCAGCGTGCGCGCGCCCTGGAGCTGCTGCCACAGGGCCGATTCGAGCAACGCCAGACGTTTGGCCGCGCCCTGCGTCGGGGCTGGTGGGCGCGGGTGGTCGCCGAGATCGCCGGAGGCTCTGTTGCTCAACCCCGCCTCTGTCATGGAACCCTGGACCTCGGATCGAGCGAGCGAATCAGCTCTCGACGTCGAGGGCGCCGTGGCGTCCCTCGAACTCGCGGAGGACCCCCCCAAGCACCGACCACAACCGCTTGGCGGCGAGCGGCGTCAGGATGATGCGGTTGGAGAGATCGACAGCGACGCCGGACGTGTCCGTGACGTTCCAGGTGCGGTTCGTGCCGAAGAACAAATCGATCTGCTCACGCGTGCCCTGAACGTTGACCACATTCGCGAAATGGGTCGCCATCTCGCGCTCGATCCACTCGATCGACTTGGCATCCGGCAAACGTTCTGAGTCGGTGTGGCTTCCGCTACTCATTGTTCAACCCTGATACACTTCACGTTTCGGAGGCATGGGGATGTCGGCGAAAATAAGATCAAGCTCTCGTCGCAAGGCGTCTCGGCATGTCCGGCAGACCATCTCCACGGACTTTCTTAGCCGAAGGTGGTAGCGACGCAAGGCACAACATTGCAAGTCCTGAGTGCTTCCCCTAACGTTTTACGGCGCCGCTGAGTATGTCTTCGCCTCCGCCGATACGTTGCAGCCTTCAGATCCGTCTCGGCTTGCCGCCGTCGTCCATCGCCGCATGACAGATGATCCGACCAACGATCCCGACGGCGCCGGCCTCGTCGCCGTGGACCGCTTCATGCGCCGCGATCTCGAGGCCTGCGCGTTGCGGTTCGCGCTCGAGGCGGGACTGATCGATCGCCTCGCCGCAGGCGTGGGCACCCCTGCGGATGCCGGGCTCTCAGCGAAGGGGTCCGAGCTGCTGTTCGCGCTGCTGCGCGCGGGCGGGGTCGTCGGGGAGGGGCTGGCCCTGACGCCGTCCTTCCGCGCGATCCTGCCGCTGCGGGACCTGCTCTCGGCCAAGCTCGCCTTCTGCGCCGCGGTCGCCGACGATTTGCGCGCGTCGTTCCCGGCCTTCGTCACGGATCTTCCGGCCTTTATGGCGCGCTCGCGGACGTTCGGGCTGTTCCGCTACGACCGAGCGCTGGTCGCGACCCCGGAGAACCTCGCCGCAACGCGGGACTGGGTCGGCTACACCACGGCGCTGACGCGCTACGAGGCAGCTCCCTGCCTCGAGCGGGTCGACCTCGCCGGTCACCGCCGGATGCTCGACCTCGGCGGCAACAGCGGCGAGTTCGCGGCCCGCGCTTGCCGGCGGGCGCCGGACCTGCGTGCGACGGTCGTAGATCTGCCGGTGGTCTGCGCGCTCGGGCGCGAGCACCTCGCCGGGCGACCGGAAGGCGCACGGGTGCGCTTCGTGCCCTGCGACATGCGCCGCGACCGCCTGCCCAACGGGCACGATCTCGCGACGTTCAAGTCCGTGCTTCACGACTGGCCGGATGCCGAGGCGCGCAGCCTCCTCGCCGCCGCCGTCGCCGCGCTCGTCCCAGGGGGGCGGCTCGTGATCTTCGAGCGCGCGCCGATGCCGCTCGATGGCCCGCTCGACTACGCTGCGACCGGCAATCTCGTGTTCCTACACTTCTTCCGCGACGCGGCGCTGTACGTCGAGACGATGGCGGCGCACGGTCTGACCGACATCGCCGTCGAGACGGTGAAGCTCGACATGCCGTTCCACCTGATCTCGGGACGCAAGCGATGAGGTTCGAACCGCCCCGGATCGTCGCCGTCTCAGGACCTCCCGGAAGCGGCAAGTCGACCCTCGCCCGCGCGCTCGCCCAACGTCTCGGCGGCGCGCCGGTCGTCAGCTACGATGATCACGAGCGCATCACCGCGAGCCCCCCCGGAGAGATCAAGGCCTGGCTCGGCCGTGGGGCTCCGATCTCCGAGATCCCGGTTCCGGGATTGCGCGAGGAACTCCTGCGCCGCCGCTCGCAGGCGTCGGCGCAAACCCCGTTCGTGGTGCTCGACACGCTGGTCGGACGGGCGCATCCGGCGACCGAGGGTCTCGTTGACCTGATGGTCTGGATCGCTCTGCCGCTCGACCTCGCGCTCGCACGCAAGGTCCGTCGCGTCGTCGCCGCCGTGCGCACTGCGCCGGGGCGGCGCGATTTCGAGCGGCTCGCAGATTGGCTCGATACGTATCTCGGGCACTACACAGATTTCGTGCACGACGCCTACCTGCAGCAGGAGGAGCGGATCGCACCGGAGGCCGACCTGTCGGTCGATGGATTGACCGCGGCGCCCATTCTGGCCGATCTCGTCGCGTCGGAAATCCGCCGCCGCTTTCCGCAGGAACGACCGAACCGATGACTCAGACGCCGCGCAGGAACCTCGTGATCGTCGGAGGCGGCACGGCTGGATGGATGGCGGCCTCCTACCTCAACCGCTTCCTCGTTCGGAAGGGCTGGCAGATCACGCTGGTCGAGTCTCCCGACATCGGCACGATCGGCGTCGGCGAGGCCACGATCCCGTCGCTGGTACGCTTCCTCCGCGCGATGGACTTCGACGAAGACGTGTTCATGCGGCGCTGCGCCGCTACCTACAAGCTCGGCATCGCCTTCACCGACTGGTTCGGCCACGGGCACCGCTATTTCCATCCGTTCGGCATCTGCGGAAGCATCAACGGCCTCGACCTGTTCCACTTCTGGATGAAGCATCGGATCGAAGGGCAGGCGACCGAAGCCTACACCGACTACTCGCTCCAATCGCTGCTGGCCGACGAGGCCAAGGGGCCGCGCCAGCACGGCGCCGATTCGCCGATCATGCGCACCGGCACCTATGCCTTCCACCTCGACGCGGGCGCCTTCGCGCAGTTCCTCAAGGAGGTGGCCACCGCCGAGGGTGTGCGTCACCTGTTCGGCGAGGTCCGGGCGGTTCGGCGCGATCCCTGGGGCGACATCGCCGCGATCGACATCGGCGGCGGCCGGGAACTGGCGGGCGACCTGTTCATCGATTGCACGGGCTTCCGCGGCCTGCTGATCGAGGAGACCCTGGGCGACCCCTGGATCGATTGGGGGCGGTATCTCCTGTGCGACCGCGCCGTGGTGATGCCGCTGCCGCGGGAGGACGACCCGCTGCCCTACACGCGCTCCACCGCCCTCGACGCCGGCTGGATGTGGCAGATCCCACTCTCCACGCGCACCGGCAACGGCTACGTCTATTCGAGCCAGCATGCGAGCCCCGACCAAGCCGCGCAGGCGCTGATCGACCGCGCCGACCTCAGGCGCGCCCGCTCCGCCGACCCGCGTCACCTCAAAATGCGGATCGGCCGGCGAGGCAACGGCTGGGTCCGCAACTGCGTCGCGGTCGGCCTCGCCTCCGGGTTCGTCGAGCCCCTGGAATCGACCGGCATCCACCTGATCCAGCGCGCGCTGGAACTCCTCGTGGACAATTTCCCCGCGGGCGATCGCGACGACCTCCTGCGAGCCGCCTACAACCGGCGGATGCAGGCGCTGTACGAAGAGGTGCGCGACTTCATCGTGCTGCACTACGTCCTGACCGACCGCGTCGAGCCGTTCTGGCGGGACGCCCGGAGCGTCGCCATCCCGGATACGCTTCAGGACAGCCTCGACGCCTACGAGATGGACGGGCGGATGCACCTGACCCACAGCGACATCTTCTCCGAGACGAACCATCACTTCATCCTCGCCGGCAACGGACGGCTGCCGCGCCGGCCGACCGCGCGGGTGGACTTCACGCCGCTGCAGCCGATCGTTCCTGTCCTGCGGCAGATCCGCGAACAGAACCGCGCGATGGCGGCGTCCCTGCCGTCGCACCGCGCCCTGATCGCGGCGATCAACGCCAACCCGTGACGCCCCCGCGCCAGGCCGAGGCCCGGCACCTGCTGGAGGTCGTCCGGACCTTGGCCGTGCCGATCCGGACGGAACGCTCCATCAAGTTGACGCCGGGCGCGCTCCTGGCCGACCGTTTCCTAGTGAGCCTGTCCGTGCCGGACCTGGGGCACGGGACCAGCCTCGAACAGGCGGCCGTAGCTTTGAGGCTCGCGCCGGCCGGTTGGATGGCGCTCGCCGACCGCATGCCTGATGCGGATGCCGTCCATCTCGGCTACGAGCGCGGCCGCGAGGGCTGCGTCTACAAGCTCTACCTCGAATTCTCCGGGGCGGCTCGCCGCGCCTTCAATGGAACCTGTGAGCCGGTCCTCGTCCATCGCGCCGTGAAGTGGGACCCTGCCAACCCGCCGACGTTCAGCATCGCGGATTACCGCTGGCCGGGCGCCCGCTCTGCCCCCGCGATCGCAGCGCGGATCGCCGGGATGTTCCCCGACGCCCCCGGCGGACCGGCCGCCACCCTCGGCCGCGGCATCCTCGGCGACCTCGCGGGCTTACCGGCGCCGATGCTGCTCGAAGTGGGCGAGGCCGGCAACCCACGCCGCTCGTTCGATCTCAACCTCTACGAGAGCGGCCTGACCGTCGGGTCCTGCGCGGCCCGGCTCGCCGAGGCCGCCGCGGCACTGGCCGTGGCCCGCGAGGCCAGCGCGGCGTTTCCGAGCCTCGCCTTGGCAAAGCTCGGCCACATCGCCGGGGGCATCGGACGGGACGGACGCGACTTCGTGACCGTCTATTACGGAGGTACGCCGTGACCGGCGAGGCGGCCGATCTCGAATTCGCCGCGCCCGGCGACCCCGCGCGCGACTACTGCTTGTGGGACTATCGGCCGCCGGCTCCCGCCGCGGGCAAGCTGCGTTCGGCCAGCCTGCTGTGGCACGCCTTCCGCACCGCCGGCGCCGATCCCCGGCTCGCGGCGATGAGCCGGACATTGCGGACTGGCCTCGGGCCGTTCAGGACCGTGTGGGGGGTCAAGCGGATCGGCGACGCCTTCAGTTGGGAATACTACTTCTACGACTATGCCCGCCTCGCACGCCAGGTCTCGGTGGCGCGCGTGCTAGCGATCCTGGCACCCCATGCGCGGTCCCCGCTCACGGACCCAAGCCTGCGCCCCTACTTCATGTTCTCCCTCGACCTCGACGACGCGCTCGCCTGCGGCGCGCGTGCGATCGATGCGCTGAACCTCTACGTCGGCAATCCGGGCAGCACGGTCTCGTCGGGCATCGCCTATACGATGACCGCCGATGCCATGCGGCTCGACAACTTCTACTTCTTCTTCGACGCGGCCCGCGAACGGCAGGCGATCTGCGCGAAGGTCGCCACCTCCGCCCATCTCGACCTTCCGAGCCTTGATCTGGACGAGATCCTGTGGCCGTCACTGGCGCGCTGCGGGACGATCGTCGTCGCGAACAAGACCCTCAACGACGGGGTCTATTTTTCCCGCATCAGCATCGGGCAGTTCATCGCCTTCCTCGAACGGCTCGACTATCCCGAAGCGACCCGCCGCTTCGTGACGGACAACCGCGCCCGGCTCGATCATCTTCTGTTCGATGTCGGGATCGACTATGCTGTGATTGACGGCAGAATTTGCGTGGTGAAGAGCGCATATTACGGCATCTTGTAGCCGAAGTCTGAGAAGCGGTCTGCATGGCACTCTACGAGAACGGCGCCTACGTCTCGGTCACGATGGAGTTCAGATGTAATCTGCGCTGCGTCCACTGCATGATCGAGAAGACGATGGACCGGCTGATGCCGGAATCCCGGGACCGCTTCGACGCGCTGCTCGACCTGAACGCCCGGACGCGCAAGTGGCGCGGGCTGATCCTGACCGGCTCCGAGATCACCCTCCTGCGCGATCTCACGATCCTCGCCCGCCGTGCCCGCGCCTCCGGGTTCCGCCACGTCCGGATCCAGAGCCACGGGATGGGGCTGTCGCAGCCGGACTTCACGGCGGCCTTGGTGCGGTCGGGCATCGACGAGTACTTCATCAGCGTCGCCGGCGCGGACGCGGCGACGCACGACGCGATCACGACGGTGCCGGGCTCCTTCGCGCGCACGCTGCGCGGCTTGGAAATCCTCGACGGGACCGCCGGGGTGTCGATCATCACCAACACCGTCGTGACGACGCGCAGCTTCCGCCAGCTTCCCGAGGTGGTGGCACGCCTTGCCCATCTCCGCCGCCTGACGCAGATGGAGTTCTGGGTCTACTTCCCGATGCGCGAGAGCGACGACAAGAACCTCGTCGCCTCGAACCGGGAGATCCTCCCCTACCTGCGCCGGGCGATTGCCGATGCCCGCGCCCTCGGCCGCGCGGTGGAAGTCAAGAACTTTCCCGAGTGCCTGCTCGGCAGCGACGGCCCGACCTTGGCCAACGGGCAGCCCGAGCTGCATACGGACCCCGCCTTCTGGGCCGAGTTCGCGCGCAACGGCTTCCATCAATGCGTCTACCGCGACCGCTGTGCGGCACGAGAATGCCTCGGCCTCAACACGGCCTACATCCAGAAGTACGGCTTCGAGGACGACGTGCTGCGGCCGATCGCACCGCGATCTTCGACGCCGCAGGCAGGTTCGGCGACAGTGGCCTGAGCTCGTCCCCGACGATCACCGGGGGCCGGCGGCGTCTCGAGGCGGTCGGCGTCCGGCGCGCGTTCCTCAGCGCTGATAAAATTGTCTCACCGTCGCATTCCCACGCCATTTCAAGACCTGCGGCCGATCCTGCTTGTCGCACCCATTGACGCAACGGCCGGCATTTGACTAGTACAATGGAACGGGTGGGCTTCTTCAATGACGGCGGTCGCCTGCGCCAAACATCGCGTCGGAATCGACCCGCCTCTGCAGGCTTTGTCTATTTCCGTACACTCTTAATCGATGTTTCGGTGCGGGTACGTTGTTCACCCCAAAAAAGACATCGATTTGGCCGCATATCCGACGGCGTGTGGGGGAAGAGTTTGGTATGGCTAAACAGTTGTTGATCTACGAGCGTGCGACGGCCTTATCGCGCCAGCGTCACGCCGATTGGTCGGTGAAGCTGAATGGCAAGTACAACTTCGCCCGCGATGTGAACTCCGTTCCGCTTATGGTCGCGGAATTCCCGTTCGCCGCCTCCGAGTATGCGATCGTGTTCGGCGGACAGGGGGACGAGATCATCCCCGTCGCCCTGCTCGGCGTCCGTGACAACGAGAACCTTCAGGTCGCCGAAGACGGCGGCTGGACGGGAAAGTACGTTCCAGCCTTCCTGCGCCGCTACCCGTTCGTGTTCTCGAGCAACGATGCCGGGGACAACTTCACTCTGTGCATCGACGAGCACTTCGACGGCTTCAACGCCGAAGGCCGCGGCGAGCGCCTCTTCGACAGCGACGGGCATCAGACGCAGTACCTGCGGAGCGTGCTCGGCTTCCTCCAGGCCTATCAGGTGCAGTTCCAGCACACCAAAGCCTTCACGAAGCGCCTGGAGGAATTCGGCCTGCTCGAATCAATGCAGGCGGAGCTGACCCTCCGGTCGGGGCAGAAGACAACTCTGACGGGCTTTATGACCGTCAACCGCGAGCGATTGAAGGCCCTGTCGGCTGACAAGCTCGCGCTTCTAATGCACGCCGACGAGCTCGAGCTGATCTACCTGCATCTGCAGTCGCTGCAGAACTTCGCGCCGACCGCCGAGCGAGTCGGCAGCGCGCCGACCGCCCCTCCGCCATCGAACGACATGCCGTCAGACCTTGCGCCGGAGCCGGGTGACGAGACTGCGGGAGACGTGCCGATCCATTAAGGCGCGTCTGCGACGAACACGGCACGGGACGATCGACACCGCGCGCGGCTCGAAAAGAGCCCGTCGGTCAGGGGGTTTGGGCATGGCTTTCCCGTTCAGCGCGAAGGGCATCTGGGGTGCGCCGGTCAGCCGGAGGCACCTTCGGATCCTGAGCGGGCGTACCCTGTCCAAACTCCTGCGCCGATACCGGATGGGTGGCGGTCCGTGGGCCCCGCTGCGTGACCGCCTCGTGTTCGACGCGCTCGAGCCGCGGCTCCTCCTGAACGCGGACATCGTCTCCGTCGATCTGTCGCACGGCGACGCGCATGCCGGCGACCACCAACTGCTGGTCCGCCTTGTCCAGGAGATCGAGACCGTCAACCAGCAGGCGGTCGCCGTCCAGCAGGTGCAGGTCGTCGATCAGAGCAACAACAAGGTCCTTGCCTTCGGCGACCTGACGGAGATCTCCGGCGTCGCCATCGCAGGCGGCACGGGAGCGGACACGCTTCACATCGACGTGGCGTCCTTCGCTGCGGCGAGCCTGCCCAAGATCAGCTTCGACGGCGGGGGCGGAAACGACCGCCTCGTCATGGACAACGGCGCGTCCGCGCAGTGGCGCCTCGACGGGCGCGACGCGGGCTCCGTCCGGACGGGCGGCGGGGAGATCGCCTTCACCAACGTCGCCAACCTCCAGGGGGCCGCCGACAACGTCGACACGCTGACGGTCACGGGCCACGGCAGCCTGACCGGGCTCTACGACGGCGGCAGGGGCGGCGACGACGCGCTCGCCTTCGACGCCGACGTCGAGGGCGCGGCGGTCTACCGCCCCACCGGCGCAGATTCGGGGACGCTCGCCGTCGGCGACGGGAGCGTCCGATTCGCGGGTCTCGAGCCGGTCTATCTGGCCAGCAACACCGCTCTCGCGATCGACCTCAGCGGCGTGTCGGGCGATTCGGATGCGACGCTCCGGGCATCCGATGACAGCTCCTACGCCTACATGGTCGCGCCGACCGTGGGCTCGGCGTCGAGTTTCGAGAAGATCTACTTTAACGCGCCCTCCGCCTCGCTCACGATCAGCTTGGGAGCTGGGAACGACAGCTTCCATATCGCGTCGCTGCCCCCGACGGCGAGCTTCACGGTCGATGGCGGCGCCGGAAACGACGCGCTCCTGTTCGATCAGCCGACGACCGCGGTCTCCGGCGGCGTCGCCCTGACTTTCCTGGGCGGCGCCGGCAACGATTCTGTGTCGTTCAACAGCGACATCGCGGCGACGGGCGATTTCGGCCTCACCTTTTCCGGCGGCGCCGGCACCAACTCGCTGAGGTTCGCCGCCGGCAAGACCGTCTCGGCGACGGGCGCACTCACTATCTCCGCGACGGCGATCGACTCGTCCGTCGTCGGCGGTTCCGGCATCGCTGTTCTCGGCGACCGGGCCGCCTCGCTCGGCGTCGACGTCGCGAGCGGCGCGATCCTGCGCGGCGCCTCCGTCACCCTCGACGTCCGGGCGACCGCGCTCGCCGACGCCACCAACCTCGTCAACAAGGGCACGGTCGCCGCGACGTCGGTCGCCTCGGCGACGATCACGCTCGCGGGGACGATCGACGCGACCGACACCGTCAGCGTCTCGACGCGGGTGGACAACCGCGTCCTCGTCACCGCGACGGACTCGACGCAGCTCAACGGCGTGACGCCGAACCTCACCGACACCTCGACCATCGCCGTCACCGCGACCGGTCACATCAACGGCGGGGACATCGCGCTGTCCGCCGAAACCCGCGCCGTCGTGGACATCAAGGCGGTCGGGCTCGTCCTGCCCGGCCTCCAGACCTTCACAGACACCGGCGGCGCCATCGCCGACAAGATGGCGGCGATCGCCAAAGGCGAGGAGAGCTTCTCGACCATTCTCGACCCGCTGGTCCTGGCCTTCCAGGGCCTCGTCAAGAGCGCGGCTGTCACGGTCTCGAACACGACCTCGGTCAGGGTCGATGCGGCCGCCCGGATCGTCCAGACCGGCGCCGGCGGCGTCGCGATCGATGCCGAGGACGACACCAGCGCCACGGCCTCGCTCATCGCCAAAGACGGCAAGACGCCGATCCTTGGCGCGGTCGTCAAGGATGCGACCGGGCAGCCCCTTCCAAACCCGCCCCTGGTTGGCGACCTCCTCAACCTGTTCGCGCTGAGCGCGAAGAACACCGTCACGCGCACGACGACGGTCGTCCTGGGCAATGCTTCGGCACCGGCCGTGATGGGTTCGACCGCCGCGACGGTCCAGGCGGCCGGCGACGTCTCGCTCACCGCTGCGGCTACGGGCCTCATCACCGGCAAGACCGCGGCCGCCACCAAGGAGGCAGACGGTATCACGGCCGGCGACGGTGAGACCGACGGCTCGGAGCCGGTCGGCCTGAAGGCTGGTGCGGTCACGAACAGGGTCAGCGACACCACAACGATCGACCTGACTAATGTGGTGATCTCGGGCAAGAGCCTGACGGCCGCAGCGACGAACGCCACCGA
This sequence comes from Methylobacterium sp. J-059, assembly GCF_022829485.1. Lineage (NCBI taxonomy): Bacteria > Pseudomonadati > Pseudomonadota > Alphaproteobacteria > Hyphomicrobiales > Methylobacteriaceae > Methylobacterium > Methylobacterium sp. J-059. The sequence goes on along the minus strand of NZ_JAKSYA010000052.1, from coordinate 13,632 downwards.
GATCGGCGCAACTGCGATCCAGTCGCTGAACTACGTCGGCGGCGACACGCGCGCGACGCTGACCGGTGCGCGCGTCAGCGCCACGGTGGGCGGGGTGTCCTTCACGGCGAGCGACACGACGACGGTGACGGCGGCGGCCGTACCAACTGGTGTGGCCACCAGCGGCGACGTCACCGAGGAGACGCCGGAACCGCTGGCGACCACGGGTGTCGATCCCGACGCCGAGACGGCTTCGGCCGGCGAAGGCGCCAAGCCGCCGAGCATCGGCGTCGCCCGCGGCGTGGGGATCAACAGCGTCAACCGCTCCGTTTCCGCGACCGTCGCCAATTCGACCATCGATGCGACGGACGGGGCGATCGTAGTCTCGGCCGAGAACGCGATGACGCTGAGGGCGCAGGCCGAGGCCTCCGCGGTCGCGGGTTCCGTCGCCGCCGCCGGGTCGATCGCCGCCAACATCGTGCTCGGCACCACTACGGCGTCGCTCTCCGCGACGGATGCGACGACCCACGGAATCGCCGGCGACGTGCAGGTCACGGCTGTCAACGATGGCGTCGTAGATGCACGCACCAGCACGGTCGTGGAGTCGGGCTCCGACAAGGGCGGCACGGCGATCGGCGGCGCGGTGGCGATCAACATCGTCGGCTACGACCTCACCCGCACCTCGGGCGCCGACATCGCGACGACGCTCATCAAGACGACCCTCGACGCGATCATCGGCACGAGCATCCTCGGCTCCGCCACGGTGGACGCCGTGGCGGCGACGGTCACGGGCGGCAGCGTCACGGCGGGCGGCGGCCTGTCGGTGAGCGCGCGCAGCACCGGCCAGGTCAACGCCACGGTGAGCAACGCGACCAAGGTCGCCGCCCCCGAGGTCACGGAGGACGAGGGCGAGGGCGACGGCGCCGCCGAGACCGGCACGCCGAGCGCGAAGAAGGAGCCGGTCCGCAGTGCGTCCTCGCGCAGCATCGGCGGCCTGATCGCCAACAACGCCGTCAGCCGCTCGGCCAAGGCCACCGTCACGGACACGCCGGTGAGCGTCGCCGGCGCGATGATCGTGCAGGCGAGCGATGCGAGCGAGATCGCGGCCAACGTTAAGCTCGTCGCATCGAGCGTGGCCGCGTCCGACGGCGGCCTCGATACCGGCGCCGAGGCGGCGGCCGCGGACTACAAGGCGAGCGCGGGGCCGATCGCGATCGTGCCGGGCAAGACGGTGCTGCTCGACCTCAAGCCGACCTATGCCAGCGACACCGACGGCCCCAAGGTTCTGAAGGCCAACGACCTCGTGCTGGTCGGGCAGGCGCACGACCAGACCAAGGGCTCTGCCGGCACGCTCTACCGCTTCACGGGCACGCCGTCGGCGACGGCGGTGAACCTCGCCACGGCCGACTACACCGGCACGGGCTGGGCAGCCGTCGGCGAGGCGGGCACGACCTACACCTATGAGGGGACGACACGCTACACCGCGCAGAGCAAGCTCGACCTAGCGCACATTGTCTACGCCGACCCGGCGCAATGGGAGGCGGTGGTGCCGGATACCGGCATCGCGGCGAAATACGCGTCGAGCGCGGGGGCGACGGCGATCGTGCTCGGCGACCGGGTGCGGCTCGACATCGCGCCGAAGTTCTTCTCCGACGCGGCGGGATCGAAGCCCGTGGCAACGGGAGACGTCGTCCTCGTTGGCGACAAGCACGACACGGCGCTCGGCAGCGCCGGCACCTACTACAAGTATCTCGGCTCGGCCGCCACGATCGATCTCGGAAAGGCCGATTACACGGTCGCGGCCAAGTGGCAGGCGGTCGGCGAGAAGGACGCGGTCTACGCCTATATGGGCGTCGACCGCACGCTCACCCTCTCGGCCCAAGACTACGCCGACCTCGACCTGTGGCGGAAAATCGGCGCCAACGAACCCGACCCGGCGGCGGTGGCGGCCAGTGCCGCCGCGAACGCGACCCCGCAGAAGTCCGGCAGCGGCGCGACCGCGGCCGGCGGCATCGTCGTGCGCAATGAGATCCTCGGCGGCGCGACCGCGACGATCACCGGCGGCTCGGTCGAGGCTGGCAGCGTCCTCGTCAAGGCCGAACGCACGGCGACGATCACGGCCGAGACCGATGCGACGGTCGAGGCGATCGCCACCGTCGCCGAGCAGCAGAAGGCCGCCGACGATTCCGCGACCGCCTCGAACGGCGGCACGGCCGCGACCGCGCCCGACGTCACCACGGCGGCCAAACCCGGCCGCACCTCGTCCTTCGACAGCCCGTCGTCCAGCCCGAACTCCTCCGCGCTTGCGCTGAACGGCGTCATCGCGACGAACACGGTGCTCTCGACCGCGATCGCAGGGATCACCTCGACCCCGGTGACCACCACGGCGGTGACGGATGGTGCCGACGGGAGCGTCGGCGTCTCGGCGCTCGCAGGTGGGCGGATCGAGGCCAAGACCGCGGCCACTCTGACCGCTTCGGCGCAGGGCATCAGCGCCAACGCGGCCGCGCCGGCCAACGGAAGTGCCGGGGCGACGACCTCGGCCAAAGCCGGCGGTCTCCAACTCGCCGTCAACCTGATCGGCTATGCGCGCACCAACCCGCTCTTCGCGACCCTCGACGCGGTGGTTGGCACCAACCTGGGCTCGGCCTCCCCCGTCCAGGCGAGCGCGACGATCACCGGCAGCAAGATTACGGCCGATGGCGCCGTCTCTGTCACGGCCGAGTCGAGCGCCGAGATCAAGGCGGAGGTCGGCAACGCCGTCACCGCGTCGGCCGAAGGGGCGAGCACGTCGGCGCTCGCCGTCTCCGGCGTCGTAGCGCTGAACCGCATCAGCGGTGCCGCCACGGCCACGATCGATTCGGGCCTCCTCAGCGCGAGCAATGCCTCCGTGACCGGCGCCTCCGTCATGGTCTCCGCGAGCGACAAGGCCGGGATCGACGCCACGACGACAGTGGGCGCGACGGCCAACGTCACGAAGACCGTGGGCGACGCCGAAGAGGGCGCCGACGCGGGCAGCGCGGCCGAGGAGGCGCTGGCACGCTACACCTACACCACCGCGTCCGGCTCCCGGACCCTGAAGTTCGGCGACACGATCCGCCTCAGCGACACCTGGGGCGATGCGCCAGCGGGCAAGGGCGTCCCGGGAGACGTCTACCGGTACATGGGCGCGGACACGACCTCGGCGACGAACCTCGGCGACAGGACCCGCGACTTCACCGACTTCGCGCTGTGGAAGCACCTCGACGTCTCGAACGTCCTGCCGACTGAGACGAGCGCCGCGCAGACGGCCAAGGTTGCCAAGTCCGACGCGAAGGCGATCGGCGGCATCTTCGCACGCAACGAGGTCATCGGGTCGGCCATCGCCGCGATCCTCGAAACCGACGTCGTCGCCACCGCCGGCGACGTCTCGGTCACGGCGGCCTCCGACGCGACGATCACGGCGCAGGACGAAAGCACCATCGAGGCCGCCGAGGGCTTCGGCGGCGTCATCGTGACCAACACGGTGCTCGACGGCGCCAAGGCCTCAATTACCGGCGGCAGCGTCACAACCACCGGACCCACCGCGACGACGGGCGGGGACGTCACGGTCTCGGCCACCAACACCGCCGCGATCGACGCCTCCGCGACCGGCTCGGTCGCAGGCGAGACGACCGCGGTCGGCGTCGTGCTGGCTTTCAACGCGGTCGGCTACCAGCCGCAGAACGTGCTGTTCAACCTCGTCGACACGATCGTCGGTGACCCGCTGATCGCCACCGCCACAAACAGCGAGCAGCCGGCCGACGCGACCGCCTTCATCACCGGCACGACCGTCAGCGCGCAGGGTACGGTCGCCGTCGCCGCCGACAACACCGCGACGATCAACGCGGTCGTCGGCAACGAGGTCTCGCAGCAGACGCCCGAGGATTATGAAGCGACCGCCGAGACCGGCGCGCGCGGGCTCTCGGCCGCCGCATTGCTCGCGACGAACAAGGTCAGCGGACGGGCGCAGGCCTATATCGGCGCCGCGCCGGGCGCCGCCGCCGGGACGCCGGGCGCCGCGGCCAGCGTCACCTCGACGACCGGCGATGTCAGGATCGAGGCACACAACGCCTCCTCGGTCACGGCCGAGAGCACCGTCATCAGCTCGTCCGCGGTCGATGCGGTGATCACCGCCCTGTTCCGCGAGGCCGAGACCAAGGCGCTCAACGATTACGCCTTCACCTCGAAATCCGGCTCCCAGGTCGTCAACCAGGGCGACCGGGTGCGGCTTGCCGCCGACTACCCGGCGGCCAAGGGCGCGCCCGGCAAGATCTACGTCTATGTCGGCGGGGCGACGTCCGCGACCGCGCTCGACCTCGGCACGGCCAACTACACCGACACGACCAAGTGGTTCGCCGCGGTCGAGGGGACCGTGACGACGGAGAAGCCGACGGCCGCGGGGGCGACGCTCGGCACCACGACGAACGACACCGACCCGACCAAGACGGTGGTGACGACCGTCACCGCGACCGAGACGATCACGACGACGAAGGACAAGGCCCGCTACACCACGAACAGCGGATACCAGTTCATGCGGGTCGGCGACCGGGTTCTGGTGAAGCCCGGCTACGATCCCCTGAAGGGCGATGCCGGCACGATCTACATCTATCGCGGCGCCGACAACCAGAAGGTCTTTCCGAACCAAGCCAACTACTTCAGCGCCGATTGGGTGCCGGCGACCGTCAAGTCCGAGCTGCCGCAGATCGACAAAGTCGCGGCGCCGAGGCCGGTCAGCAGCGCTGCCACGCCCGCCGGAAGCCCAACGGAGGCCGACGGCACGACCCCGACCGCCACCGGCCCGGCGACTCCGATCCCCACCGCGGCGCCGTCCTCGAAGGCGTTCGGCGGCATGATCGTGATGAACGACGTGCGCGGCGGCGCGCTTGCCCAGGCGATCGAAGCCACCATCACCGCCAAGGGCAACCTCGCCGTCATCGCGACCGACGCGAGCAGCATCTCGGCCGATGCGACGAGCACCGTCTCGGCCTCGGGCGGCGAGAGCTTCCAGTCGAAATCGACGCCGGCGGCGGGCCAGCCCGCCCGCAATTCGACGCTGATCGCCGCCAACGGCATCGCGGCGACGAACGTCGTGCGCGACGGGGGCGCGACCGCCACCATCACCCGCAGCGTGGTGGCGACGACGGACGGAGACGTCTCGGTCAGCGCCGACGACAAGGCCGGGATCGACGCGCGGCTCCACGCCTCCTCGCTCACCTCGGGCGGGGCCGGCAGCGGGCTCGCGGTCGGCGTCACGCTCGCCTTCAATGCGGTCGGCTACGAGTCGGAAAACATCCTCTTCAACAGCCTTGACGCGCTGATCGGCTCGCCCGAGCTCGCCAACGCGTTCGGGAGCGCTGCCGCGCAATCCGGCGCGACCGCGAGCATCGTGCAATCCCGCGTCTCGGCCGGGGGCGACCTCTCCGTCGAGGCGACGTCGGCGGCGCAGATCAACGCCACCGTCAGCAATGCGGCGCTCACCGGCACGGATTCCCTGAAGGGCTCGGCCGGCCAGGGTTTCGGCGTCGTGCTGGCCTCGAACAAGGTCAAGGGCGCGGCGTTCGCCACGATCGACAACACTGGCATCGCGCTCGACGGCACCGACATCGTCACCGTCGGCGGCGCGGCCGGCGTCAAGGCGACGGATGCCGTCGGCATCTTCGCCAACACGCAGATCGTCACGAGTTCGACCGTCGTGAAGACGGACGGCGGCCAAGCGACTATCCAGGACAAGATCAACAAGTTCCTGCCCTCCGACTACTCCACCGATCCCAACGAGCCGCAATCGGCCACCGTACTCAGCAACCTCGTTAAGAACCGCAACGACCTCCTGCCCGACCAGGTCAAGGCGCTCGGCGACAAGTTCAACGCCGCCAAGGACCAAGTGCTGGAGCAGGTTTCCCGCGCCAAGAGCCTCGCCGACGAGGCGCTGGCCAAGTTCAAGGACGCCGAGGAACAGGCCCAGAAGGCTGTCGCCGAGTTGCTCGGCAAGGCGGTGGCCGCGGCCGTCAAGTCGATCGAGGGCTCGGTCACCGACCTCACGAAGAAGGCCGGGCTCGAGAACATCAGCGCGCTGCTGCTCGACGATCTTGCCAAGGCCGAGGGCCAGGATTCCTCGTCCGACGCGCTTACGAACCTCGCCAACGCCGCCATCGCCCAGGCCGTCGCGCTCCTCGACGACACCACGCTCGCCACCAGCCTGACCGCGACGATCGACGCGGCGAAGGCGACCTATGCCAAGGCCAACGCCCGGATCGCGGCGCTGCAGGCCAGCGCCGCCGACCTCCAGAAGACGGCGCTCGACAAGGTCGCCGAGATCAAGGCGAACGCCGACGCGGTGCTGGGCACCTTCGGTCTCAGCCTGTCCGACCTCGGCCTCGACCTCGGTGTGAGCGAGGCCGGCGAGCCGAGCGAACCCCAGACCGCCAACCTCCAGGACGTGACCTTCGGCCAACGGGTGCGGATCGCGGCGGACTACGCCAAGCCGACCTTCAAGAGCACCGACGCGACCCGCGTCACCGTCAACACCGGCGACAAGATCCAGACCGCCGACGGCAGCATCTATACCTATACCGGCACGACGGCGATCCCGACGGTGCTCCCGAACGCCCTCACGGTCGATCTCGCGCACGGCTGGGTCAAGATCGCCGACAGCGCGACGACCTACAAAGCGAACGCCGTCTACGTGTTCATGGGCGACAGCGCCGCCGGGCTGCAGCGCGACCTCGCGGCGCAGGACTACACGAACCAGAAATACTGGAAGCGCACGCTCGATTCCTCCTTCGTGCCCGACGACTACGCCCTTCCCGGCGGCGCCACGGCTGCGCCCGGCACCGGCACGTCCGCCACGTCGAGCGACCCGACCGTCGCCCCGGTGGGCGACCCCTCGGCCGCCAACCCAACGGCGACGACGAAGCCGAAGGGCGACTCGGCGCTCGCGATCGGCGGCGTGGTCGTGCTGAACAGCGCCGTCGGCGGCGCCACGGCGAGCGTCAACCACGCCCGGATCACCACCACGGACGGCATGGTGCGGGTCGCCGCCACCGAGACCGCGACGATCGAGGCCACGACCGACAGCGTCGCGACGGTGAAGTCCGCGAGCTCCTACAAGCGCACCGACAACCTCACCGACCTCCAGGGGGCCGGCAAGACCACGAGCCTCGCCCTCGGGGGCGTCATAGCGACGAACGCCGTCCTCGCCAACGCCAGCGCCACCGTGACCGACAGCACCCTCACGGGCGCGGCCGGCGTCGCCGTCACGGCGGTCAACACCGCGATGATCGACGCGACCACGAAGAGCGCGAGTTCGAGCGACGGCACCGCGGTGGCGTTGACGCTCGCCTTCAACACGATCGGCTGGCGTGAGCAGAACATCCTGTTCCGCACCGTCGATCTCATCGCCGGCGATCCGATCGCCGGCGCGCTGCACCTCGACGACACGCCCTCGGGGGCCGTGGCGACCGTCACCCGGTCCGGCCTGTCCACGGGGACCGGCGGGGCGGTCACCGTCTCGGCCGTCTCGGCCGCGACGATCACCGCGACGCTGACGAACAAGGCGAGCGCCGCCAACGCCGTGCTCAAGGACGCGAGCGCGCTCGCGCTCGGGCTCGCCCTGTCGAGCAACCTCGTCAACGGCACCGCCACGGCGGGCATCGACAACACCGGTGCGCCTGCGGGCACGACGATTACCACCGGCGGCTCGCTCACCGTCAGCGCGACCGGCGCGGGCACGATCCACGCGGCGAACGCGTTGTCCGCCCTCGCCAGCCTGACCAAGCCGAGCCTGCTCCAGGATTTCGGCGAGACGATCCTGAACGACTACACCTTCACGCGGGCCTCGGGCAGCCAGCGCGTGAGCTTCGGCGACATCCTGCGCGACGACGACGGCAAGCTCTACGTCTACGTCAGCACCGCCTCCGCCACGATCGACCTGACGAGCCTCGCCGACTTCTCCGGCGCGTCCTGGCTCAAGGACGACGCCGCCTCCTACCTGAAGTACCTCCCGCCCGGCGTGCTGAACCTCGGTGCCGAGAGCGACGTCGCCTCGAGCGCGGCTCTCGGAGGCACGGGATCGGGCGGCGCCCAAGGGGCGAAGCCCTCCGCCACCGCGGTCAGCGCCGTGATCGTGCGCAACGACGTGCGCAGCACGGCCACGGCGACCATCAACGCGGCCACCCTCACCGTCACCGGCGACGTGACGGTCTCGGCCGAGCAATCGGCCACCATCGACGCGACGATCACCAGCAAGGTCGAGTCGAAGCTCAAGCCCGGCGACGACACCAAGGCCTCGACCGCGGTCGGCGGCATCATCGCCCAGAACGTCGTCCTCGCGAGCGCTAACGCGAGCATCGCCGACAGCAGCGTCACGACCCACGCAGGGGGGGATGCCACCGGCGCCGTGTCCGTCACGGCGAGCAACACGGCCACGATCACCGCCAGGATCGACGCGACGGTCGAGTCGAGCGGCACCTCGGTCGGCGTCGTGCTGGCCTTCAACACGATCGGCGTCGCCGGGTCGACCGCCCTGTTCCAGACGGTGGACACGCTCCTGGGCACCGACATCGCGGGGACGATCGACGGCGCGGCGCCCGCGACCGTGCACGCCACGGTGACCGGATCGACGATCGACGCCGCCGACGCCATCACGATCGGCGCCCTGTCGAACGCGACGATCGCCGCGGACGTGGCGAACAGCGTCAGCTCGGTCGGGCGCGACGTCCGGAGCGTCGGCGCGGTGATCGCGCTGAACACGATCAAGGACGACATCCGGGCCTATGCGAGCACCGCATCGTCGCTGACGGCCGGGGGCAGCATCACGATCCGCGCGGATTCGGCGTCGAAGATCGACGCCGTCGTCGCCGCTCCGGTCGTGGCCGTCGCCTACAACATCCCGTCCAGCCCGCCGCCCAGCAGCCAGCCGGGCAACACCACCTCGGTCTCGGTCGGGCTCAGCGTCGCGCGCAACGCGATCTACGACGTCGCCCTCACGGCCTACGCCGAGGACCTGACGGCACTGACCGCGACCGCCGGCAACGTCACGGTCCATGCCGGCAACACCGCCGACATCACCGCCGACGTCAGCGCGACGGCGATCGCGGCGGTGGTCAGCAACGACACGAACGGCAAGGCGCTCGGCTTCGCGGCCGGCGGCGCGCTCGGGTTCAACACGATTCTCGGCGGCATCGACGCGCACATCCGGAACGTCGCCCTCGTCACCGCCGGCGGCACGGCTGCGCCGGCGACGGGGTCGGCAGGGCAGGGCGCGATCCTCGTCGAGGCGCTGAACAACGCCAGGATCGACTCCACGGTCGAGGCGGCCGCGGCCTCCGTCGTCATCGGCAAGGCCGGGAGCACGGCGGTCGCGATCGGCGTCTCGCTCGCCTTCAACATGATCGGCTTCAACGGCGCGTCGATCCCGACCGCCAACGGCGTCGGCACCGGCGCCGCGAGCGGTCTCCTCGTCAAGGCGTCGGTGACGAACGCGCGGCTGAGCGCGGGGCGCAAGGTCTCGGTCACGGCGCAGTCCGACGCCGACATCGACACCCAGATCAACGCGGTCGCGGTCGGGATCGGCGCGACGCTTGGCAGCTCGGGCACGGCGAACGGGTTCGCGGCTGCCGGCCTCTACGCCGGCAACACCATCGTCACCAGCGCGAGCGCGCTGATCGGCGGCAGCACGTCGGCCAACGACAGCGTCACCGCCGGCGCCGACGGCGTCCTGGTCTCGGCCGCCAACAGCTCGCGCATCCACGCCAACGCCGTTTCGGCCGCGGTGAGCGCGAACCTCTCGTCCAGCGGCTCCGCCGCCTCCGTCGCGATCGGCCTCTCGGTGGCCAACAACGACCTTCGCGGCGACGTCGCCGCGGCGATCGCCGGCGTATCCCTCGTCAAGGCGGCCGGCCCCGTCACGGTGTCGGCCACCCGCAGCGCGACGATCGAGGCGCAGACCTTCGCGGCCTCGATCGCCGCCGGCGTGAGCTCCAAGGGCTCCGGCGTCGGGGTCAGCGGCGGCGGAGCGCTCGCCTTCAACAGCGTCGCCGGTTCGACCTCGGCGACGATCACCGATTCGGCCGTCGGCACCGTGGCGGACGAGGTCGGGGCGCTCTCGGTGACCGCGAGCGACATCTCCGGCATCCACGCGCTCGTCGGCGCGCTCTCCTTCGCCGTCGGAGCCACTCCGCAGGGGTCGAGCGCCGGCGTCACGGTCGGCATCTCGACGGCCAAGAACAGCATCGGCAGCGGCGACCAGGTGCTGGCGCAGCTCTCGAACACCTCCGTGAAGGGCTCGGGCGCGGCGACGGTCTCCGCGACCTCGGCGGCGACCGTCGATGCCACCGTCGTCACCGGCAGCATCGGCTTCTCCGGCGGCCAGAACGCCGTGGCCGTCACCCTCGCGGGCGTCGTCGCCCTCAACACGATCGACGTCGCCACGCGGGCGCTCATCACGGGCGACGGCGCCGACGGCATCGCCGTGCGGAGCCTGACGCTGGCCGCCGAGAACCGCAGCATCATCAACGCGATCGCCGGCTCGGCCGCCTTCGGGGGTGCGCTCGGGAGCTCGGGCACCGGCACCGCCGTGACGCTGTCGGCGGCGGTCGCGGTCAACACGATCGCCGGCGAGGTCAAGGCCGCGGTCGCCAGCGCCGGCGACGGACTCTCGACCACCACCGGCGAGATCGAGATCACCGCCAAGAACGACGCCCAGATCCACGCGATCGCCGCTTCGGCCGCCGTCACGGTGGCCGCCGGCAGCTCGAACGGGATCGCCATCAGCGGCGGCGGCGCCAGCGCTGTCAACCGTGTCCGGGTCGGCGTCAGCGCGCTGGTGGAGGCGAGCGTCCTGTCGAGCGGCGGCGCGCTTTCGCTGCTCGCCCAGGACGAAGCCACCATCACGGCCGACGTCGTCTCCGTCTCGGCCTCGGTCGGCATCGGCGGCAGCAACGCCGCCGCGGTGGCCCTCGGCGTCTCCATCGCGCTGAACGAGATCGGCACCTGGAACGCCTACGACAGCGGCGCCAACACCGTCTCGACGACGCCGAGCCTCGGCGCGGCCTCCGGCGTCACCGCCGCGCTGCGCAACAGTCAATCGTCCGCGGCCGGCGCCCTCTCCGTCACGGCCTTCTCGCACAACACCATCACCGCGACCGTGGCCTCGATCGCGGCTGCCGTCGCCGGTGCCGGCAGCAACGCGGTGGGCGTGGCCGCCGCCGGGGTCTACGCGCAGAACGTGATCGGCGTGGCGACGAGCGCGACGATCTCGGGTGACCTCGCGGCGGGCACCGGAGCCAGCGTCGTCGGCGCCGGCATCGCCGTGTCGGCGCGCGACATCTCCATCATCAAGGCCAATGCCGGCGCGGCGGCGGTCTCGGGCTCGGTCGGCGGCAACGCCGGCGTCGCGGTCTCGATCGGCCTCGCCATCGCGCTGAACCGGATCGCCGACGACGTCGCGGCCACCGTGACGGGCGTCACCCGTCCGGTGCGGACGACGGGCGGCGACCTCGGCGTCACGGCCACCGCCGGCGGCACGATCTCGACGATCGCCGCGGCGGCCGCCGTCGCGCTCGGCGGCAGCGGATCCGCGGGCGTCGCGGTCAGCGGCGGCGGGGCGAACGCGTTCAACCAGATCATCACCAACACGCACGCCACCATCGTGAACAGCACCCTCGACGCTATCGAGGGCGCGATCCGCGTGACGGCGCTCGGCGAGGCGGCGATCGACGCGGAGATCGCCGCGGTCGCGGTGTCGGTCGGCGTCGGCGGCTCGGGCGGGGTCGGCGTCGCCGTCGGCGTCGCCGCAGCCGAGAACAGCATCGGCAATTGGACGGCGAGCGGTTCCGGCGCGAACCGGGTCGATACGCTCACCGCCAACGGCGGCACGACGGTAGAGGCCTTCCTCCAGGACACCGCAGTCACCAAGGCGACCGGGGCGCTGACGGTCACCGCGACGGCGCACAACACCATCAACGCCGTGATCGTCGCCGGAGCGGCCGCGATCGGCGGCGGCGGTTCGGCGGGCGTCGGCGTCAGCGCGGGCGGGGCCGGCGTCGACAATCGGATCGCCGTGGCGACGCGCGCCTACATCCAGGGCGACGGTACCGGCATCACCGCCGGCAGCGTCGGCGTGTCCGCCTCCGACACCTCGGTCATCAAGGCGATCGCCGGCGCCGCCTCCATCGCGGGGGCGGCCGGTGGCAGCGCCGGCGTCGCGGTGGCGGTGGGCTTCACCCTGGCCCTCAACACCATCGCCGACAGCGTCGCGGCCTTCGTCGACGCGGCGGACACGAAGCTCAAGACCACGTCCGGCGGCGTGAGCGTCTCGGCCGCGAACGCGGCGACGATCGAGGCGACCGCGGCGGCGGCCTCGCTCGCGGTGGCGGGCGGCGGATCGGGCGGCGTCGCGGTCAGCGGCGGCGGCGCGCTCGGCCTCAACGCGATCACCACGAGCACCAACGCCTACATCCAGAACAGCACGATCGACAGCCACGACGGCGTGGGCGTGTCGGCGACCAGCACGTCCGCCATCCTGGCGCGGATCGATGCCGCGGCGGCCTCGGCGGGGGCCGGCGGCGCGGCCGGCGTCGGCGTCGCCATTGGCATCGCCGGCGCGGAGAACCGCATCGGCACCTGGACGACGAGCGGCAGCGGCCAGAGCCGTGCGGACACCCTCGGCGCCGGGACGCAGGTGCAGGCCTCCATCACGAGGTCGGCGGTCACGGCGGTGAACGCGGTCTCGGTGACCGCCCTGTCGAACCAGACGATCAGCGCCCAGGTCGCCGCGGCCGCCGTGGCGATCTCCGGCGGAGGCTCGGCCGGCGTCAGCGTGCCGGTCGCCGGCGTCGTCGTGGCCAACGCCATCGGCGTGACCACGCGCGCCGTCATCGACGACGACGGAGCCGGCATCAGCGCCGGCAGCGTCTTGGTCTCGGCCAACGACACCTCGGCGATCAAGGCGGCGGCGGCCGCCGCCTCCGTCGGCGGGGCCGGCGGCGGGGCGGCGGGCGTGGCCGTCGCGGTCGGGTTCTCGCTGGCCCTCAACACCATCGCCAACACGGTCACGGCGTCGATCACCAAAGCTGACAACCTGAGCACGACCAAGTCCGGCGGCGTTTCGGTGAGCGCCGGCAGCGGCGGCAGCATCTATGCGGTCTCGGCCGCGGCCTCCCTGTCGATCGCGGGCGGCGGTGCGGCCGGCGTCTCGGTGGCGGGCGGCGGCGCGGGCGCGCTCAACGTCATCGCGACCACGACCAACGCCTTCATCCAGGACAGCGCGCTCAGGAGCACGGGCTCGGGCGGCGTCAGCGTGACGGCGTCCAGCACCACGGGCATCACGGCGCTGGTCGATGCGGCGGCGGCCGCGGCGGGCGGCGGCGGGGCGGCGGGGGGCGGCGGCGCGGTCGGGGTCGCCGGCGCCTCGAACCGGATCGGGAAGGCCGGTTTCCTGGCGCAAGGCCCGGCCTACCTGCAGGACACCTCCGTCTCGGCGGGGGGGGCGCGCCGTTTCCCGGCCCCCCCGCACGCATCAACCAGGGCCGTGATTCCCGCGGTTGTGGACGCCCTCACGCCGGCGCCGCCCCGGCCCGTTCTCCTGAGCTGCGTGGTCTGTCTTAAGGACTTGGTCGGTGGCGCGATGGCGTT